>DAIDHU010000220.1 GCA_027451915.1 Thiomonas sp.
GCCCGGCGTGAGGATCTCGAACACGTCCCCGGGCTGCATGTGCACGCTGGCGGTCGGGCCCAGCAGCAGTTCGCTGCCGTCGGCGCGCAGCACCCGGTTCAGGCCCGTCGCTCCGGGCGCTCCGCCGCGCAGGCCGAAGGCCGGCTTCAGGCGCCCGTTGGACAGGATGCTCGCCGTCATCGGCGCCAGGAACCGGATGCGCCGCGCCCCGCCCTCGCCTCCGTGCCAGCGCCCCGCGCCACCGGAGCCGCTGCGCAGCGCGAAGCCCTCCACGCGCACCGGGAAACGGAACTCCAGCACCTCCGGGTCGGTGAGCCTGGAGTTGGTCATGTGGGTCTGCACCACCGAGGTTCCGTCGAAACCGCCCGCCAGCCTGCCCTCGGCATCGAACACGCCCCCCGCGCCGGAGCCGCCGGCGATGGTCTCGTAGTACTGGCGTCGCTGGTCTCCGAAGGTGAAATTGTTCATGGTGCACTGGCTGGCCGCCTGCACGCCCAGGGCGCCAAACAGCGCGTTGGTCACGCACTGCGAGGTCTCCACGTTGCCGGCCACCACCGCGGCCGGATGGCGCGGCGCAAGCATCGAGCCTTCCGGCACGATGACCTGCAGGGGCTTGAGGCAGCCCGCGTTGAGCGGAATGTCGTCGTCCACCAGGCAGCGGAACACATACAGCACGGCCGCCGTGGTCACGGCGCGCGGAGCGTTGAAATTGTTGTCCAGCTGCGCCGAGGTGCCGCTGAAATCGATCACCGCGCTGCGCGCATCGGTATCCACGCGCACCGCCACCTGGATGCGCCCGCCGTTGTCCAGATCCAGGGTGTAGCTGCCGTCGCGCAGCGCGCCGATCACCCGGCGCACGGCCTGCTCGGCGTTGTCCTGCACATGGCGCATGTAGGCGCGCACCACCGCCAATCCGTAGGACTCCACCAGGCGCAGGAGCTCGGCCGCGCCCTTGGCGTTGGCCGCGATCTGCGCCTTCAGGTCGGCCAGGTTCTCCTGCGGGTTGCGCGCCGGCAGCGGGCCCGAGCGCAGCAGCTCCAGCACGCGCTGCTCCTGCAGCACCCCCTGTTCCACCAGCTTGACGTTGTCGAACACCACGCCCTCGTCGGCGATGGTGCGCGAGTCCGGCGGCATGGAGCCCGGCGTGAGCCCGCCGATGTCGGCGTGGTGTCCGCGCGACCCCACGTAGAACAGCAGCTCGCGCCCCTCCGCGTCGAACACCGGGGTCACCACTGTCACGTCCGGCAGGTGCGTGCCGCCGTGGTAGGGGTCGTTGAGCAGGTACACGTCGCCCGGGCGCACGCTGCCGGCGTTGCGCTCGATCACGGTGCGGATGCTCTCGCCCATCGATCCCAGGTGCACCGGCACATGGGGCGCGTTGGCGATCAGCTGGCCCTGTCCGTCGAACAGCGCGCAGGAAAAGTCCAGGCGCTCCTTGATGTTCACCGACACCGCGGTGTTCTGCAACTGCGCCCCCATCTGCTCGGCGATGTTCATGAACAGGTTGTTGAACACCTCCAGCAGCACCGGGTCGGCCTCGGTGTCGCAATCGCGCGCGTCGCGGCGCGGCCGCGTGCGCACCAGCTCGACGTGATCCAGCGCAGTCACCTCGGCGCGCCATTCCGGCGCCACCGTGATGGTGGTGTTGGCGTCCACGATCACCGCCGGACCCTCCACCTGATGCCCAGGCTTGCAGTCGCGCCGCAGCACCAGCACTGCCGGATGCCAGGCGCCCTGGTGGAACAGGCGCATGCCGCGCGACGTCGGCGCGGCCCCGCGGCGCTGGACCTCCCGCGGCTGCTCGTGCATCTCGCTGCCCCCGGCGATGGCTTCCACCGAGGCCGACTCTACGATCAGCGCGCGCCCCTGCAGCAGGTGCGCGAAACGCTGCATGTAGGCCTGCTCGAAGCGCTCGCGCATCAGGCCCGGATCGCCCGGCTGCACGCCCAGCGCGGTGTCGGTGCCCTGGTAGCGCAGCAGCACGCGCTCGACCATGCGCACGCCCGCGCCCTCCAGGCCCTGCGCCACCAGCGCCTCGCGCGCCTCCTCGCGCAGCTCGGCCAGCAGCTCCAGCATGCGCGCATGGCCGCCGGCCTCCAGGTCCTGCTCCACGCTGCGCTCGCGCATCGCGCTCTGGTCGGCCAGGCCCATGCCGTAGGCCGACAGCACCCCCGCCAGCGGATGTATGTACACCCGGCTCATGCCCAGCGCGTCGGCCACGCGGCAGGCCACCTGCGCGCCGGCGCCGCCAAAGCATTGCATGGTGTAGCGGGTGACGTCGTAGCCCCGCGCCACCGAGATCTTCTTGATGGCCCCGGCCATGGCCTGCACGGCGATGTCCACGTAGCCCTCGGCCACGCCCACGGGGGTCTGCACCCGCCCGGTCTGCGCCTCGATGCGCGCGGCCAGTTGCGAGAAACGCTCGCGCACCACCTCCTCGTCCAGGGGCTGGCGCCCATCGGGGCCGAACACCGCCGGGAAATGCTCGGGTCGGATCAGGCCCAGCATCAGGTTGGCGTCGGTGATGGTCAGCGGTCCGCCGCGCCGGTAGCAGGCGGGCCCCGGATTGGCGCCCGCCGAATCCGGGCCCACGCGCATGCGGCTGCCGTCGAAATGCAGGATCGAGCCGCCGCCGGCCGCCACCGTGTGGATGCTCATCATCGGCGCGCGTACCCGCACCCCGGCCACCTGGGTCTCGAACACCCGCTCGTATTCCCCGGCGTAGTGCGACACGTCGGTGGAGGTGCCGCCCATGTCGAAGCCGATCACCCGGCGGTGCCCGGCCAGCTCGGCGGTGCGCGCCATGCCCACGATGCCGCCGGCCGGACCGGAAAGAATGGCGTCCTTGCCGCGAAAGGCGCTGGCCTCGGTGAGCCCGCCGCTGGAC
>DAIDHU010000221.1 GCA_027451915.1 Thiomonas sp.
GTCCTTCTGCTCGGTCTCCTGGCGTCGCTCCCCGGAGATGGTGACCGTGCCGTTGTCGATGGTGATTTTCACGTCCTCCTTCTTCACCTCGGGGATCTCCGCCTTGATCACGTAGGCGGCGGGGGTTTCCGAGATGTCCACGCGCGGCGACCAGTCCGCCACGGCCACCGACTCCGCGCCCTGGGCCCGGCGCCCCCAGGCACCCATGCGCGACAAGCCCACCGCTCGTGTGTAGCGATCGAACAGATCCTCTATTTCGTGCCAGGGATCCCATGGAACCATTGCCATGATGCTCGCTCCTTCGCGGGAGGAAAAGGTCGGAACTCGCCGGCCGCCCCGCACACGACCGCGAGCCGCCGGAGCGTGGCGCTTGCACGCCCGCCGCGCGCATGCGCTCGTCTCGAGGGAGCGCTCGCGGGCGGCGATCGCGGCCGGCTGGAACCTCACCAGTATGGCTTCGGGCCCCCCGCCGCGTCCCTGATGTGCGTCAAGCGCGCCTGCGCCGGGCGCCAGGCGGGCACGCCCGGCGCAGGCAGGTTCCGATTGTGCCCATCCCGCGGCATGTCTATGCTGGCCCGAAAACCATTTGCGCACAAGGAGACTCGCCATGACGCACAAGCGGCGCATTTCTCTGGACCTTCGCGGCAGCCTCGTCGCACTCGTCGTGGTGGCCGTGCTGGGCATGACCACGATGGCCTGGCAGAGCGTGCGCGCGGTGCACCAGTCCATCCTCGGCGAGCGCCAGACCATGTTGCGCAACGCCACCGAGACCGCGCTGGGCACCCTGCGCTACTTCCAGGCCCAGGCAGCAGCGGGCAAGCTCAGCGAGGCCGCTGCCCAGGAGCAGGCCATGGCGGCCCTGCGCGAAATGCGCTACGGCGGTAGCGGCTATTTCATCGTCACCACCAATGCCTACCCCGTGCCCACCATGGTGATGCACGCGACCGTACCGAAGATGGACGGCAAGCTGCTCGATTCCCCCAAGAACGACGATGCCACCTCCTATCAGAAGGTCGGCGGCGCGCTGCACCGCACCCACGGGAAGTTCAATCACTACACGGCCTTCGTGCTGGCAGCCCGGGGCACCGACGGCGGCTACGTGCAATACGCCTTCCCCAAGCCCAAGCCGGGCGGCGGTGTGACCACGCGCAAGTTTCCCAAGCTCACCTACGTACGCGAGTTCGCGCCCTGGCACCTTCTGGTGTCCACCGGCGCCTACATCGACGACATCGACGCCGCCTCCTGGTCGCGCAGCGTGCGGGGCCTGGGCGTCTCGGGCATCGCCGTGCTCATTCTGCTGCTGTCAGCCACCCTGGTCATCCGCCGCGCCAACCGCGGACTGACCACGGCGCTGGACACCTTCGCGCGCCTGGAGGGCGGCGACCTGACGGTGGGCTTCGGGCAGCCCTCGGGCGATGAGATCGGTCGCATCATGGCTTCGGCGCAGGCCATGGTGGGGCGATTCGGCCAGGCCATCACCCGCATCCGCGAGGCCGCGGCCGAGATCGGATCCTCGTCACGGCAGGTCTCCTCGACCTCGCAGAGCCTGTCGCAAGCCACCTCCGAGCAGGCGGCCTCGGTGGAACAGACCTCGGCCACGCTGGAACAGGCCAGTGCCTCGATCCGCCAGAATTCCGACAACGCGCGCCTGACCGACTCCATGGCGCGCCAGGCGGCCGAGCGCGCCGGCCAGGGCGGCGGCGCCGTGCGCGCGACGGTCACGGCCATGCACAGCATCGCCGAGCGCGTATCGGTGATCGATGACATCGCCTACCAGACGAATATGCTGGCCCTGAACGCCGCCATCGAGGCGGCTCGCGCCGGTGACCACGGCAAGGGCTTCGCCGTGGTCGCGGCCGAGGTGCGCAAGCTGGCGGAGAAGAGTCAGGCGGCCGCGAAGGAGATCGGCGACCTGGCCTCCTCCTCCGTGGGTCAGGCCGAGTCGGCCGGCCAGTTGCTCGAACAGGTGGTGCCGGCCATCACACGCACCTCGGAACTGGTGCAGGAAATCCATGCGGCCAGCGAGGAGCAGTCCACGGGGATCCAGCAGATCAACCAGGCGGTGGCGCAGCTGTCCTCGGTCACGCAGCAGAATGCATCGGCCTCCGAGCAACTCGCTGCGACCGCCGAGCAGATGAGCTCGCAGGCTGCCACCCTGCAGGACACGGTCTCGCGCTTCCGCACCGGGGCAGGCCCCTGAAGCGCTGGAGGGGGACGGGGCCTCGCGGCCTTCGCTACGATGAGTCATCCTTGCGACCCACTCCTCATGGCCCGTCCCGCCCGCGTTCCCGATCAGGTGCTCGAACTCCTGCGCCAGGGGGAGCGTCATGCCTGGACCATGGAGCAGATCGCCAGCGGGCTGCAGGAAGCCGGCCACCAGGCCGATTTCTCCACCGTCTACCGGGCGGTCGAACGCCTGCTCGGCGAGCACAGCCTGGAACGCGTGGCCCTGGGCGACGGCGCCATGCAGTACGAACTCGCCGGCCAGCACCACGACCACGTGCGTTGCGTGCGATGCAAGGCGCTGGCGGCGCTGGATTGCCTGCTGCACGAAAACGAGCTGCGCGCGGCGGAGCACGCCAGCGGATGGACCATCCTGGAGCACCGGGTGGTACTCGACGGCCTGTGCCCGGAATGCCGCGCCGAAGAACCTGAAGCGCCGCACCGACCGCTCGACGCACACGCCCGCGAACCCGCCGCCGGCACCGCCCCCCCCGGCGCAGCCGCGGTCGCGCTCAGCCCGCGGCCGCGGCCGCGCCGTCGCGGGGCGAGCCCAGGTTCGCGTCGATGAAGGCGGCGATGTCACGCAGCGTGGGCGCCAGGCTGCGCAGCGGCGCGCCGAGTGCGGCCAGCACCAGCAGGTGCCCGATGCCCGGGTAGTAGCGCTCGACCACCGGGCTGCCCACGGCGCGCAGGCGCGCCGCCATGCGTGCCGAGTTGCCCGGATCCACCGTCCGGTCGCGCCGGCCGCTGGCCAGCAGCAAAGGCGGCTCGCCGCCGCGCACGAAATGCAGCGGCTGGCTGGCGCGCCGCGTCGCCTCGGGGAACACGCGCTCGAGCATCGGATCGCGCAAGGGCAGGAAGTCGTAGGGCCCTGCCAGCCCGATCGCGCCGGCCAGCACGCGCCGCGGCGAACCCAGCTCGCGCAGGTGGCCGGCGTCGGTGGCCAGCAACACGGCGATGTGCGCGCCGGCCGAGTGGCCCATCAGGAACAGACGGCGCGGATCCACGCCGAGGCTCGGCGCCCGCGCGTGCGCCCACGCCACGGCCGCCGCCGCGTCGTCCATGAAACCGGGAAACGCGGTGTCCGGAAACACCCGGTAATCGGGCACCACGGTGGCACAGCCGAGCGAGGCCAGCGCCTTGCTCACGAAACGGTAATCGCGACGGTCGCCATCCTGCCAGCTGCCGCCGTAGAAGAACACCACCAGCGCTCGCGGCGTACCCGGCGGAAGGTGCAGGTCGAGGCGCTGGCGCGGGTGCGACCCGTACGCGATGTCGCAGCGCGAGCGCATGCCCGCGCGCGGGGTCAGTGCGTCGAGCCAGGCCACCGGCCGGCACGCGGCGCCAGCGGCCTGCAGGACCCTCGCAGCACGGCCACGCAACCCGGTCATGGCGTTCACGGTCGGTTCAGGTGCCGGCGCCATCCTCGCCCTCGGCGTGCGCACATGCTCAACGCCTGGAATATTCGATCATCGCGCCGGGAATCTCGCTCAGGCCCAGCACGCGCTCGGCGCCTCCCATGCGGATGGCCTCGCGCGGCATGCCGAACACCACGCTGCTGGCTTCGTCCTGGGCGATGGTGCGCGCACCTGCCTCGCGCATCTGCACCAGGCCGCGCGCTCCGTCGTCGCCCATGCCGGTCATCAGGATGCCCAGCGCGTTGCGCCCGGCGCACTGCGCGACCGAGCGAAACAGCACGTCCACGGAGGGGCGGTGGCGGTTCACCGGCGGGCCGTCGCGCACCTCGGCGTGGTACTGGGCGCCGCTGCGGCGCACCTGCAGGTGGCGCCCGCCCGGGGCGATGAGCACGGTGCCCGGCAGCAGCCGGTCGCCGTCGCGCGCCTCGCGCACCTGCAGCGCGCACAGGCGATCCAGGCGCTCGGCGAAGGCGGCGGTGAATTTCTCGGGCATGTGCTGCACCACCGCGATGGCCGGCAGGGTGGCGGGAAGCTCCACCAGGACCCGTTCCAGCGCCGTGGTGCCTCCGGTGGACATGCCCATGGCGATGATTTTTTCCGTGCTCTCGTGCAGCGCGAGCAGGGCCGCCCCAGGCGCTGCCTGCGCCCCGGCGGCAGGGGCGCCGGGCACCGAGGACTTGGGCGGGCGCGCAGCGCGCGCCGACTGCGCCAGATGGGAGGTATTGGCACGCGCCGCGGCACGAATGGTCTGCCCGAACTCGGCCGTGCTTTCCACCAGGAAGTCCTTGAGCCCGACGCGGGGCTTGGTGAGCACGCTGAAGGCCCCCGCCGCCAGTGCGTCCAGCGTGAGCTGCGCCCCCTTTTCGGTCAGGGTGGAGCAGATGATCACGGGGAGCGGGTGTTCCTGCATGATCTTGCGCAGGAAGGTGATCCCGTCCATGCGGGGCATTTCCACGTCCAGGATCAGCACGTCCGGCCAGCCTTCGCGCTGCATGCGCTGCAACGCGAACAGCGGATCGGGCGCCACCCCCACGACCTGCACGCCGGGGTCGCGCGCCAGCACGGCCTGCAGCACCTGCCGAACGACGGCCGAGTCGTCGACGATGAACACGCGCACGGGCGAGCCGGATGCGCCAGGAACAGGACTCATCATCGAATCTCCATGGGGTTCTGCTCCGCGCCCTGGCCCCAGAAGCGCAGGTAGGCGTCGCCACTCCACAACTCGAACACCAGGTTGCGATGCCCCTGTCCGCCCAGGTGCTCGGCGCGCAGGCGCAGGCCATGCTGCTGCACCAGGGCGCGCGCCGCGGCGATGTTGCGATACGGCACGTCGCCGGCCGCGCCCTCGCCCCCGAACATGCGCCCACCGCCGAACAGCTTGGCGTCGAATTCCTGCGGCCTCGCCCCGGCGGCGTGCATGCTGCGCAGGAACAGATACATGGCCTCGTCCGCGTAGCGCCCATCCAGATGCGCGCCGTGGCCGCCATGTCCGTGGGGAGGGTGGCCGTGGCGAGCGTAGGCATTGCGGGTCGGCAGCATGAAATGACACAGCCCTCCCACGCGCATCCCGGGATGCCACACGGCGATGGCCACGCAGGAGCCGAGCAGGGTGCGCACACGTGTGTGCCCCGAGCCGAAGTGCCACTGCCCGGGCTGCAGGTAGATCTCCTCGGGCTGGGCGGGCGCGCCGTCTTGCGGGGCTCCCGCGGCGCCGGTGGCGGGCGCCCGGCCGCCCCACGGGTGGCTACGTGGCAGGTTCATCGCGCGGCGCGGCGGTAGATGGCTGGTTGCACCGGCTGCAGATCGCTGTCCAGGCCGCTGAGGCTTTCCGAGTGACCCACGAACAGATGCCCGCCCGGACGCAGGGCCTGGGCCAGGCGCCCCACCAGCGCGCGCTTGGTCGGCGCATCGAAATAGATCATGACATTGCGCAGCCAGATCAGATCGAATCCGCCCAGGTCGGGCCAATGGCCGTTGAGATTGATGCATTCGAAGCGCACGCGTTCGCGCAGCGAGGCCTGTACCGCGAGCTTGCCCTCCTGCGCCCCGACTCCACGCAGGCAATAGGCCTTGAGGTAGGCCTGGGGAATGCGCTGCGCACGCTCCATGGCGTAGACCCCGGCGCGCGCCTGCTGCAGCACGCGCGTGCTGATATCCGATGCCAGGATCTCCCAGGGCCGGGAGCCCATGCGCTCGGCCAGCACCATGGCCACGCTGTAGGGCTCCTCGCCGCTGGAGCAGGCGGCGCTCCACACGCGGAAGGCACGCGAGCCGTCGACCGTGGGCAGGATGCGCTCGGACAGGAAGCTGAAATGCTGGGGTTCGCGGAAAAAATAGGTTTCGTTGGTGGTCAGCAGGTCGACCGCGCGCTGGCGTTCCTCGGCATCGCGCCGCAGCTGCTCCAGGTATTGCGCGAAACTGTCGTGCCCCAGCAGTTGCAGGCGCCGCCCCAGGCGGCTGCTCACCAGCGCCTTCTTGGACATGGGCAGCGAAATGCCCGCGGCTTCGAACATGAGCTTGCTGAATCCCTGCAATTCCTGGTCGGTGAGCGCTTGCATGGTTCTCGAAAGGGGCCGGCGCGGGCGAAAAACCGCCGCGCGCACAGCGAGAGACTAGCATCCGACGCCATGCCCGTGAGCCCGCGCCGCCTTCGTCGATGAACACCTCCCCGCCCCGTGCCGCCAGTCCGGCAGGCGCCGAAAGCTTCGCCGAACTGGCGCGGCGCATCGCCGAGCGCGACCTGCCCTCCTTCGGGCTCACGCTGCGTGAGCTGTTCCAGGCCACGGGGGATGCAAGCGCCTCGGGCCAGCGCATCGCCGGCATCGTCCTGCGCGACCCGGCGCTGACCTCGCGCCTGCTGCGCGCGGCCAACGCCGCCCACCTGGGCCTGGGCGGGCATGCCCGCGTGGTCACCGTCAGCCGCGCCGTGGTGGTGCTCGGGCTCAACCCGATCCGCTCGCTGTGCGTGTCCGCGCTCACCGTGGAGGCCATGGCCGGAGGCACGCGCCAGACCCAGCGGGTGCAGCATGCGCTGGGCCGCGCCCTGCACGCGGCCGTGCAGGCCCGCGACATGGGGCTGCGCCTGCGCGCTTCGCGCGAGTCGGCCGAGCAGCTGTTCGTCGAGGCCTTGCTGGGCAGCATCGGCGAGCTGGCCTTCTGGTGTTTCGGCGGCGCCCATGCCCAGAGCCTGGACCAGGCCTTGCGGGAGGGCCAGCCCGCCGAGCAGGCCGAGGCCGGCGTGCTCGGCACCACGCTGCGCGCCTTCGGACGCGAGTTGCTGCGGGCGTGGAATCTGGAGACCTTGTTGCGCGACAGCCGCGAGGTGGCCCTGGCGCGGCGCCTGGGCCAGGCCGCGGGCGCGGGCACCGGGCCGGGGGGCGGATGGGCAGGGCCCGCGATGCGCGAGGCCGTGCACGCCGTCGCCCAGCTGCTCGGTCAGAGCGAGACCGACACCCTGGCGCGCCTGCGGGACAACGCCCGCGAGGCGCTCGAGCTGGCGCGCGCCCTCGGCGCCCACGACGCCGTCGCGAGCATCCCCGCCAGCGCAGGCACGGTGGAAGCGAGCCTGGAGCCGCCGGATCCGCCCCGGACGCCCTTTCCCGAGGCCGACCCGCAAGCCCAGCTGCGCGTGCTCACCGAGATGAGCCAGGCGGCGCGCTCGCGCAGGGAGCTGCCTCTGCTGCTGGAAACCTGCGTGGAGGGCCTGCATCGCGCCGTCGGGCTGGACCGGGCGGCCCTGTGCCTGCTCAACCCGCCGCGCAACCGCATGAGCGCGCGCATCGTCATCGGCGTGGACGTCGCCGATCTGCGCGAGCAGCTGCAATGGGACTGGAGCCCCGAGCTTGAATCCCGCTGGGCGCTGAACGCACCATCGTGGTGCAAGGGCGAGCCCGGAGAGCCGCCCGGACTGCTGCGCGCCACCGGCGCCGCGCAGGCCTTTGTCGCGCCCTTCGCCGTGGACGGACAGTTGCTCGGGCTGTTCTACGCCGATCGCCAGGCCTCCGCACGCCCACTGGGGAACGAGCAATTCGAGAGTTTCCAGAGCTTCGTGACCCTGGCCCAGGTCATCGTGCGCTCCCTGCCGCGGGCCTAGGTCCGGGGCCTCGGGAGGCCGCGCCGCACTGTTGTCCATGCGCAACAGTTAACCCGTTGCGTCCCGGCTATGGAATGGTTTGCCACAACTCTGCGCTTAGGATTGTCCTGTCTGGCATTGATCGTCCCCGCTTTCCTGAGGGCCGGACAAAGCAGTGGTCCGCCCCTCGCGGGAAAGGACCCGGCATCAAAACGATCCGCAAGGATCACAACTCTGGAGATTTTCACGATGAAAAAATCCCTGATCGCGCTGGCTGTGTTCGGCGCTTTCTCCGGTGCCGCTCTGGCTGACGGCAGCAACGTGCAACTGTACGGCCTGATCGACCTCGGCGTGACCCACTTCAGCGGCGGCGCCAACGGCAACGTCACGCAGCTGAGCTCCGGCGTTCAGTCCGGCTCGCGCATCGGCGTGAAGGGCACCGAAGACCTCGGCGGCGGCCTGTCCACCATTTTCGACGTCGAAACCGGCTTCTGCGCCAACGGCGGCACCGGCGCTGCCGGCGCGTCGGCCTACTGCACCGGCGGTCCTGGCGGTCCCGGCTTCATGGGCCGTCAAGCCTGGGTCGGCCTGAAGGGCGACTTCGGTACCGTGCAGGCTGGCCGTCAGTACACCCTGACCTTTGACGACCAGGCCAACATCGACCCGTTCGGCTATGGCCTGACCGGCTCCATCTCCAACATGGGTACCGCGAACGTCCCGGCGCGTGCCAGCCAGGTCATCGGCTACACCTCGCCGAACCTGAGCGGCTTCACCGT
>DAIDHU010000222.1 GCA_027451915.1 Thiomonas sp.
GGATGCGCCGGCGCCCGCCCAGGCGCTCGATCTCGCGCTCCTGCAGCACCCGCAGCAGCTTGGCCTGCAGCGAAGCCGCCATCTCGGTCACCTCGTCGAGCAGCAGCGTGCCTCCTTGCGCCTGCTCGAACTTGCCGGGGGCCGACTGGGCCGCGCCGGTGAAGGCGCCCTTGTCGAAGCCGAACAGCGTGGCCTCGAGCAGGCTCTCGGGGATGGCCGCGCAGTTGATGGCCACGAAGGGGCCCGCCGCCCGCGGCGACTCGCGGTGCACGTAGCGCGCCAGCACCTCCTTGCCGACCCCGCTCTCGCCCAGCAGCATGATGCTCACGTCGGTGCGCGCGGCCCGCGCCGCCATGTCCAGGGTCTGGAGCATCGCGGCCGAGCGCGCGATCAGGCCCGCCGCGGGCGCGCCGGCCGCGCTGGGCGCTTCGGGGAGTCTGGGTGAAAGGGACATCGGGCGGGAAGGGAATTTGGACCCGCAAGTCGGCGAGCCCAGGACCACATCCTACGCAATCAGCGAGCGCCATCGCCGGCAAGCGCGAGGGACGTCAAAGTCTTGACGTCCCTCGCAGCCCGGCCCCTGGCCGGGCCGCGGCTCACTCCCCGCCTTCGCGAAGGTTGTACTTGCGGATTTTTTCCACCAGGGTGGTGCGGCGCAGGCCCAGTCGGGCCGCGGCATGGGCGATCACGTTCTGGCTGGCCTGCAGCGCCTGCTCGATCAGCGAGCGCTCGATACGCTCCAGGTAGGCGCGAAGGTCGATGCCCTGCGCGGGCAGCACCGGCTCGGAAGGCTCGGCCACCAGTTGCATCAGGTCATGCAGGCCGTCGTCTTCGCCGGGATCGGGATCGTTGGCCGGCGCGAGACCCTGGGCCAGCGCCTGCGGCCCCAGCATCTTGGGCGGCAGGTCGCGCAATCGCACGGTATCGCCGGCGTGCAGGATCACCAGGCGCTCCATCAGATTGTGCAACTCGCGCACATTGCCCGGCCACGCGTAGTCGAGCAGGGCCTGGGGCACGCCCTCGCCCAGGCGCACCCTGCCCAGCCCCGAGGCCTCCAGGCCGCGCAATGCGTGCTCGGCCAGCAGCAGGATGTCGTCTGCGCGTTCGCGCAAGGGCGGGATGTGCACCGGAACCACGTGCAGGCGGTAATACAGGTCTTCGCGGAAACGCCCCAGCTCGATGAGCTGCTCCAGGTCGCGGTGGGTCGCGGCCACGATGCGCGCGCCGGCCTGCAAGGTCTCGCTGCCCCCCACGCGCTCGAAACAGCGCTCCTGCAGCACCCGCAGCAGCTTGACCTGCAGGGCCGGGCTCATCTCCGCGATCTCGTCCAGGAACAAGGTCCCGCGGCCGGCCAGCTCGAAGCGCCCCTTGCGGGCCGCCTGCGCGCCGGTGAAGGCCCCGCGCTCATGGCCGAAGAGCTCGCTTTCCATCAGCTCGCCGGGGATCGCGCCGCAATTGACCGCCACGAAAGGCCTGCCCGCACGCGGCGACCAGGCGTGCAGCAGGCGCGCCACCAGCTCCTTGCCCGTGCCGGACTCGCCCTGCACCAGCACCGTGCTGTCGGTGCCCGCGACGCGGCGCAACAAGGCCCGCAGCGACACCATCTGGGCGCTTTCGCCGAGCAGCATGGGCTCGGCCGCTACATCGTCGGCGGTGATCGTCGTGCTACTCATGGCGTGATGAGGGGCATTCTCGCACCACCCGCGAGGCGCGCCGGAAAACGGCGTTGCGCGTCGCCCGCGCGCAACGCGCATGCGGGGCTACTTCGAGCCCAGGTGACGCAGGTAGCTGGCCTTGCGCAGGGGTTCCCTCAGGTGCGAGCGCAGGCGCAGGGCCTGCGCTCGCGTGGCGTAGGGGCCGACCAGCAGCACATGCAGTCCGTGCGGGCTGCGCGGGCCGCGGCAGTTCGGCAGGTCGAAGCGCTGCAGCCTGGCGCGCAGGGCCTCGTAGCTGCCGGCCTCGGCGAAGGCGCCGACCTGCACGTACCAGCCGGCGCGGCTGCACACCGCGCTGGCGGCGGCGGCGTGCTTGCGCAAGGGCTCGCGGCGGGTTGCGGAGTGCTCGTGCCGGCGCGCGGCGGGGGCCAGCCGCGCCGGCGCCGTCATGGCGGAGGAGCCCGCGGCGGCGCTGGCCGAGGGCGGCGG
>DAIDHU010000223.1 GCA_027451915.1 Thiomonas sp.
CGCCATCCAGGCCTTTCGGGTGCACGCGGCGGATGGCGGCAGCCTGCGGGCCCTGAGCCCGCCCACCACGCCCTGGATCGCCGGCTCGGCGCTGGGCGCCCTCGCCGTGGCTCCCGGGGGCCGCAGCGTGTACGCCCTCGATGCGGCCGGCATGGATGTGGCCCAGTACACGGTGGAAGCCGCCGGCGGCCCGCTCGCGCTGCCGGGAGGCGCCGCGAGGCTCGCGCGGGGGCTCCCGCTGGCGATGTCGCCCGCCTCGGTGCTCGCCTTCGCGACACCGGTGGCCATCGCGCTGCAACCCTGAGCGGCCGCGTGGCGGGCAGGGGCGGTGCCGAATTTGCGACAATCGTGTTTTCGCACGCACCCTGCCCGCGCATTTCGCGTGTCGCGCGGCGGGTCGCCCGCTTCCCCGACGAACCTGCCGATGCCCATGTCGATCGACCTGATTTCCACCGCCCACGCCGCCTCGGCCGCCCCCCAGGGCAACGCCGAGTCCACCCTGCTGAACGTGCTGCCGCTGGTGGTCATGTTCGTGATCCTGTGGCTGGTCATGATCCGCCCGCAGATGAAACGCCAGAAGGAGGCGCGTGCGTTGATCGCCGGGCTGTCCAAGGGCGATGAAGTCGTCACCAGCGGCGGCCTGGTAGGGCGCGTCACCCGCCTGGGCGAGACCTACCTGTCCCTGGAAGTGGCCAGCAAGGTCGAGGTGCAGGTGCAGCGCTCGGCGGTCAGCACGGTGCTGCCCAAGGGCACGCTGAAGTTCGAATCCTGATTCCCGCGCGGCCCCGCGCCGCGCCACACTCCGACCAGCGCGCGCCGCGGCCCCCGCCGCGGCGCCGGCCCCCGCCATGAACCGTTACCCGCTGTGGAAGTACCTCGTGATGGCCGCCGTCCTGGTGGTAGGCCTGGTGTATGCGCTGCCGAATCTGTACGGCGAGGCTCCGGCCGTGCAGATCACCTCGGCGCACGCCGGGCACGACCTGCCCGACCAGGCGCTGTTGCAGCGGGGTGAGGCCGCGCTGGCCCAGGCCGGCATCCATGCCGACCGCGCCGCGATCGACGGCGCCACGCTGAACTACAGTTTCTCCGGCACCGACGTGCAATTGCGTGCGCGCGAGGTGCTCGCGCATGCGCTGAACACCAACCCGCAGTCGCCGTCCTACATCGTGGCCGTCAACCTGCTCAGCCGCTCGCCGGCCTGGCTGACCGCGCTGCACGCCCACCCCATGTACCTCGGCCTCGACCTGCGCGGCGGGGTGCATTTCCTGCTGCAGGTGGACATGCAGGCGGCCCTGCAGAAAAAGCTGGACTCGATCGCCGGAGAGCTCAAGTCCTCGCTGCGCGACAAGGACGTGCGCTACAGCGAGCTCAAGCGCGTCGGCGACGCGGTGCAGATGCAGTTCCACGATCCCGAGATGTTCCAGGCCGCGCTGCCCGTGGTGCGCGCCAACGCGGGCAACGCCCTCATCGACGCCGACGCGGCCGCCGGCACCATCGCGCTGCGCCTGAGCCCGGCGACCATCCAGCAGACCGAGGATTACGCGATCAAGCAGAACATCACCACGCTGCACAACCGGATCAACGAACTCGGCGTGGCCGAGCCCGTGATCCAGCAGCAGGGCCGCGACCGCGTGGTGGTGGAACTTCCCGGCATCCAGGACACGGCGCGCGCCAAGGACATCCTCGGGCGAACCGCCTCGCTGGAGGTGCGCATGGTGGACGACAGCCCGGCCGCGCTCAGCGCGCTGGCCGGCAAGGGACCGGCGCCCGAGGGCGACCAGAAGCTCTACGACCGCTCCGGCAACGCGCTGATGGTCAAGAGCGACGTGCTGCTCACCGGCCAGGAACTGACCGATGCGCAGCCCGGCTTCGACCCGCAGACCAACCAGCCCGCCGTGTTCCTCACGCTGGACTCGCGCGGCTCGCGCATCTTCGCCGACCTCACCCGCGCCAACGTGGGCAAGCGCATCGCCATGGTGCTGATCGACCGGCACCAGGCGCAGGTGGTGACGGCTCCGGTGGTGCGCAGCGAGATCGACGGCGGTCGGGTGCAGATCTCCGGCAGCATGACCGTGCCGGAGGCCAATGACATCGCGCTGCTGCTGCGCGCCGGCGCCCTGGCCGCGCCCATGCAGATCATCGAGGAGCGCACCATCGGCCCCAGCCTGGGGCGCCAGAACATCGCGCAGGGCTTCCATTCGGTGACCTGGGGCTTCCTGGCCATCGTCGCCTTCATGTGCGTGTACTACATGCTGTTCGGCGCGGTCTCGTCCATCGCGCTGGCGGTGAACCTGCTGCTGCTGGTGGCGCTGCTGTCGATGCTGCAGGCCACGCTGACCCTGCCCGGCATCGCGGCCATGGCCCTGGCGCTGGGCATGGCCATCGACTCCAACGTGCTGATCAACGAGCGCATCCGCGAGGAACTGCGCAACGGCGCCGGCGCGCAGGCCGCGATCGCCACCGGCTACGCGCGCGCCTGGGCCACCATCCTGGACTCCAACGTGACCACGCTGATCGCCGGCCTGGCGCTGCTGGTGTTCGGCTCCGGCGCGGTACGCGGCTTCGCCATCGTGCACGTGCTGGGCATTCTCACGTCGATGTTCTCGGCGGTGTTCTTCTCGCGCGGACTGGTCAACCTCTGGTACGGCCGGCGCCGGCGCCTGCAATCGGTGTCCATCGGGCAGGTGTGGAAGCCCGGCGCGACCCCATCCGACAAGGCGCCCGCGGGCAAGTCCTGACGCCCGCTTCCGTCCCGCCCACGCCCAGGAGATCCTGATGGAGTTTTTCCGCATACACCGCGACATCCCGTTCATGCGCTACGCCCCGGTGCTGAACGTGATCTCGGCCCTGCTGTTCGTCGCCGCCGTGTTCTTCCTGGTCACGCGCGGGCTGCACCTGTCCATCGAATTCACCGGCGGCACGGTCATGGAGGTGCACTATCCCCACGCGGCCAACCTGGATGCCGTGCGCGAGGTGCCCCGCAAGCTGGGCTACGGCGACGTGCAAGTGCAGACCTTCGGCAACGCCCGCGACGTGGTGATCCGGCTGCCGCTGCGCACCGGCGAGAGCAGCGTCGCGCAAAGCGACCACGTGATGAGCGCGCTCAAGGCGATCGACCCGCAGGCCCAGCTGGCGCGCACCGAATTCGTGGGCC
>DAIDHU010000224.1 GCA_027451915.1 Thiomonas sp.
GGCTACGACTTCAGCCGCATCCGCCCCGCGGGCGCCCTGGTGGGCGCCACGCACAGCCGTGCCAGCGGTCCGCTGTCCTTCATGCGCGTGTTCGACGCATCGTGCCAGACCGTGGAATCGGCCGGAGCCCGACGCGGCGCGCAGATGGGGGTGCTGCGCATCGACCACCCCGACATCGAGGCCTTCATCCACGCCAAGGACGGCGGCGCCTTTCGCAACTTCAACCTCTCGGTGGGCGTGGGCGACGCCTTCATGCAGGCCGTGCGCGACGACGCCGAGGTGGACCTGGTGCATCGCGCGCGCCCCGGGGACGAGCAGATCGCCCACGGCGCGCACCAGCGCGACGACGGCCTGTGGGTGTACCGCCGGGTGCGCGCGCGGGCGCTGTGGGAACAGATCATGCAGTGCACCTACGACCACGCCGAGCCGGGCATCCTGTTCCTCGACGCGGCCAATCGCGACAACAACCTGCATTACTGCGAGACCTTCGAGGCCACCAATCCCTGCGCCGAGGAATTCCTGCCCGACTACGGCTGCTGCTGCCTGGGCTCGCTGGACCTGACCCGCTTCGTCGTCGACCCCTTCGAGCCCGGCGCGCGCTTCGACATGACGAGCCTGCGCGAGGTGGCGCGCACGGCCGTGCGCATGCTGGACAACGTGCTGGACATCACCTTCTGGCCGCTGCCCCAGCAGGCCGCCGAGGCACGCGACAAGCGCCGCGTGGGCCTGGGTTTCCTGGGCCTGGGCGATGCCTGCATCGAGCTGGGCCTGCGCTACGACAGCGCGCAGGCGCGCGCCTTCGCCGCCGAGATGGCGCGCAACCTGCGCGACGCCGCCTACGAGGCCTCGGTGGAACTCGCGCGGGAAAAGGGCGCCTTTGCCCGTTTCGATGCCGAGAAATACCTGGCGGGCGGATTCGCCAGCCGCCTGCCGCAGGAACTGCGCGAGCGCATCCGCGCCCACGGCCTGCGCAATTCCCACCTGCTGGCGGTGGCGCCCACCGGCACCATCAGCCTGGCTTTCGCCGACAACGCCAGCAATGGCATCGAGCCCGCCTTCTCCTGGGTGTACACGCGCAGGAAGCGCATGCCCGACGACACCACCCGCGAGTACGAGGTGGCCGACCACGCCTGGCGCCTGTGGCGCCAGCGCGGTGGCGACACCAGCCGGCTGCCGCCGGCCTTCGTCACCGCGCTGGAGATGCCGGCGCGCGATCACATGCGCATGCTGGCCGCCGTGCAGCCCTTTGTCGACACCGGGATTTCCAAGACCGTCAACGTCGCCGAGGACTACCCTTTCGAGGATTTCCAGGATCTGTACCTGGAGGCCTGGCAGGCCGGGCTGAAGGGCCTGGCCACCTACCGCCCCAACACGGTGCTGGGCGCCGTGCTGCAGGCCGCGCCCGCCGCGGTGCAGGCCCCGGAGGCGCCCGCGCTGCCCGACGTCGACCCTCTGACCCGGCGCATCGAGGGCCGCCCCGGCGGCGACCTGCAGGCGGTGACCAGCAAGGTCAGCTACATGACCGCCGAGGGCGGCAAGACCGTGTACCTGTCGATCTCCTTCGCCGAGGTCGAGGGCCTGCTCGACGGCCAGCCCATTCGCATCGAGCGCCCCATCGAGTTCTTCATGCCCGCCGGCCAGCGCGACGAGGGCCAGCAGTGGATCGCCTCCAACATGCGCCTGCTCTCGCTGGTGGCGCGCTCGGGCGGCTCCATCGCCAAGTCCCTGCTCAATATGCGCGAGGTGGTGTGGGACAAGGGGCCGGTGCGCTGCGGCGAGGTCATCAAGTCCGACGGCAGTCGCGCGCCGCGGTTCCACCAGTCCGAGGTGGCCGCCATCGCCTTCGCGCTGCAGGAAATGCTCAGGCGCCGCGGCTTCCTGCGCGAGGACGGGCGCGAGCAGCCCCTGCGGCAGCTGGCGCAGCGCCAGCCCCAGCCCCAGGCCCTGCACATCGACCTGGACAAGGCCGAGGCGCTGCCGCAGCTGCTGTCCGGAGGACGCGTCTGCCCCGAATGCGGCGGCCCCTACCTGCGCAAGGTCGACGGCTGCGAGCGTTGCGACAACTGCGGCTACATCGGGAGTTGCGGGTAGGGGACAGGACCACTACGAGTCCCTTCGTTGCTCGGCCGTAGCCGCCAGGTGTTGGGCCACGCCCACCCCGAAGGCCAGCGCCACCGCGCTGCCGATTCCGATGAACACACCGCAGGCGACAACGAGCATCGAGCAGATCGTGATGAACGGGCGCGTCCTGGCATGTCTGAACTCGATCATGTTGACGGCCGTAAGCGCCAGCATGGCGGCCATCGCCGGGAAGGGAATCCAGGCGATCAGCGACGGTGCCGCGGCCACCGCGACAAGAAGGAACACGCCGGCCAGGACGATGGCCAGTGCGCACTTCGCTCCCAGGCGTTCATGGGTCATGCTGCGGTTGAAACTGGCACCACTGACATAACCCCCGGTGAACGCGATGACCACATTGGCCACTCCCTGTGCGAGGGCTTCGCGTCGCAGCGACACGGGCCTGGACGGGTTGCGCAGCTTGAAGGCGCGAGCCAGCACGACCGATTGCAGGAGCGCCAGTACGGCCAGGTTGAGCATGAGTCCGGCCCACTGAGGAAGCCACGCCCGGGTCTGGGCATTCCATGCGATGTGGGTCCAAGGCAGGCTCAGCGGGGCATAACCGACCTGCAGAACCTGCAGCCCGAGAAGCCACGACAGACCGGTCCCCAGCACAAGCATGATCGCCAGGCGCAGTTGCCGCACCATGGGCCATGGCGCCTTGCCCAGCGCGATTCCCAGGCCGAATGTGACGACGAACAGG
>DAIDHU010000225.1 GCA_027451915.1 Thiomonas sp.
GCCGCGGGGCCGTATCCATTCCCCGGCCCGCGGCAGGTGATCCACCAGGACCTCGCCGCCATCGACGCGGCATTGCTCCTGCATGACCACCGCGTCGGCCCCCGGGGGAATCGGCGCACCCGTGAAAATGCGTGCCGCCTCGCCTTCCCCCAAGGGCGTGCCGATCTGCCCCGCCGCGATGCGCTGGCTCACGCGCAGGCGTGCGCCCGACGCGCGAAGGTCCGCGCTGCGCAGCGCGTAGCCGTCCATCTGGCTGTTGTCCAGGCCGGGAACGTCGATGGTGCTGGACACGTCCTGCGCCAGCACGCGGCCCAGCGCCTGTTCGAGGGGCAGAACCTGGCCCGGCCCCAGGGGCTGGGCCTGAGCCAGCAGCAGGCTCAGCGCGGAGTCGACATCCAGAATCTCGGAAACTGCATCAGACATCGGTAACGCCAGCCCTTCGTGCAAACGAGCGGCCCCACGCCGCCCCCTTCGCCGATGATACGAGGGAGCAGGCCGCTCGATGCGAGGGGCGCGCCGCGCGCGGGGCGCCGGCGCGGCAGCGGGGAATTCAGAAATGCCATACCGCGCGCAGCGTGAAGGCATTGGCGCGATAGCTCTGCCCCGTGCTGCCCTCGTAGGCCAGTCCCACGCGTACATGCCTGCCCACGCGGGCATTCAATCCCAGGGTGCCCTGGTAGACGTTGCGGTCGGGGGCCACGCCGTAGGTGGTGAAGGCGGAACTCGGGATGGCGTTGAATTGCAGGCTCACATGGTCGACGGGCTCCTTGAGTGCGTGACGCACGCCGAGTCCGGCGCTGAAGGTCCAGTGCACCCCCCAGCGCTCCCATTTCTTGTCCAGGCGCACGGCCGCGAGCGCGCTGCTGGCGTACTGGCGTTGCGAAGGCACGCTCAGGCCCAGCTGGGCGTTGCTCTCGCGCACGGATTGCAGCGCCAGATACTGCAGGTTCAGGCCCAGCAGCGGGGTGACCCAGAGATTTCGGCCGGGCACGCGGAAGCTGCGGCCGATGCGGGTCTGCGAGCTCAGCACATAGGCCTCGCGCGATGCGCCCAGGGTCTGCACCGGGCCCTGGGTATAGCCCAGCACGCTCCCCAGGCGCAGGGCTCCCAGTTGACGAAAGGCGAAGGCGCCGCCCTGCCACAAGGTGGCGCTCAGGCTGTCGCCGGCGCCGCTGCGGATGGCCCCCAGGTGCAGGACCCCGGCCAGCGCCCCCATGTGCCAGGGACCGCGCCGTCCCTGGTCTCCCAGCGTGAAGCTCTGCGCTCCCTCGCGCGTCGAATCGGCATTGCCGTCTCCCAGAAGGTGAGTCGCGCGAGCGCCGCCGATCAGGAACAGGCTGTGCACCCCGTGGGGGTCCAGCTGTTGCGAAAGATTCATGCGGGAAAAGACCTGCTGCCACGACCAGTTCACGTCATGGAGCAGCCAGCCCGGGCTTTGCGCGTACATCTGCCCGTCCATCTGATCGAGTGCGCGCGCCAGTTGTTGCGGCGGCAGATTGTTCAGGTTGTCGAGTCCGCTGTAGAGCGTCCCGGTGGCGCTTGCGATGGCTCCGGTCAGCGCGTTCGCCGGACCTACGGTGTTCGGCGTGTGTGCGTTGGCCGTGAAGTTGCCCTGGGGGAACAGACTCAGCAGCACCTGAGGATCATTCAGATAGGTCAGCTGGTAGCCGTACAGGCTGCCCAGGCCCACGAGTTGCACCTGGCTGAATGTGCCCGACAGGGTGGTCGTGGACGGCGCCTGCACCAGGATGTACTGGTTTTTCTGGTAACTGCCCGGCGTCGCGACCACCTGCAGGGTCCCGTTCAGGTTCACCGTGCTGCCATGGACCACCAGCTGGCCATTGCTGCCCGGTGCCAGGCTGAGGCGCAGAACCCCGGAGGCTGCCTGCGTGTAGGCCCCGTCCACGCTCAGCACAGCTCCCGCGTGGGTGCTGGAGCCGACCGCGACGATCCCCTGGTTGTCCAGCGCGCCGCCGATCGTGGCCGAATCACTCTGCAAGGTGCCAGCGCTTTGCACCAGCACTGCGGAAGCCAGGCTCGCTCCCGCCGACAGGCCCAGGGTGCCGCCCTGGATGGTCGTCCCACCCTGGTAGCTCTGCGTGCCGGAAAGAATTTCCTGGCCGGCCAGCAGACTCAGCGCGCCGGCGCCAACGATGGTGCCGCTCATGGTGCCGGCGGCGTTGGTCAGGCTCAGCGTGTTGTTTCCGAGGCTCACCTGGCCGCTGCCACCCAGGCTGGCCAAGCTGACGCCGTAGCTGCTGCTGGAAATGTCCAGGGTGCCGTTGTCGCTCACCGCGGAATCAGGCAGCGAGCCGGCCCCGGTCAAGGCCAGGGTCGCGCCGGACTCGATGAGGGTGGTGCCACTGTAGGTGCTGGGGGCGCTCAGCGTGGCGGTACCGGCTTGGACATCGACGTTGCCGCTGCCCTCGATGGGCAGC
>DAIDHU010000226.1 GCA_027451915.1 Thiomonas sp.
CGGTGGCGGTGATGGTGAGGTCATACACACCGCAGCTGGGTTGCGGCCAGCTCAGCACGAGGTCCTGGCCGCTGACCTGGAAGCTCATGCCCGTGGCGGCTCCCTGGATGGAAATCTGCGCCTGCGTGGCGCCGCTGTCGCTCAGCACGGCGACCACGCCGCTCAGCGCCGTGCCCGCGGTGGTGCTCAGGGATGCGCCGGTGAGCACCGGTCCCGGGGTGGTGGAAACCTGCACCGTGATGGTCGCGCTGGCCGTCAGACCCGTGACCGAATCGGTGACGGTCGCCGTCACGGCGTAGCTTCCCGCCACCGGAGCGGGCCAAGACAGCAGTCCGGTCGAGCTCACGGTCATCCCCGACGGCGCGCCCGACAGCGCGTACTGCAGCGCATCCTGGTTCGGCGCCGTGGTCTGCAGTCCGTAGGACAGCGTCTGGCCGGGAGCCGCGCTGAGGGTGACGGCCTGCACGGTCGGCGCGCTGGCGGCCGGCAGGATGGTCAGGGACAGGGTGGTGCCATTCACCAGGCCCGTGGTGGTGTCGGCGGCGATGGCCACGGGCGCGTAGGAGCCGGCCACCGGCTGGTACCAGGTGAGGGTCCCGCTGGAGGCGTTGATGTCCATGCCCACGGGAGCGTTGATGAGGGCCCAGCTCACCGAGCCCGTGCTGGTGGCGCCCAGCGAGAACTGCAGGGTCCTGGTACTGGAGCTGGTGATGCTCGGCGAGCTGAGCTGCGGAGGCGACACGCCGGTGCCGGCGGTCAGCAGGCCCAGCAGCCCGGCCACCTTGGGCGTGCCCAGGCCCGTGGCCTGGTCGTAGCCGGTGGCGGCCGCGCAGCTCGAGCAACTGCCGTTGCTGCCGGCGATGATGTCGTTGAAAGCTTGCGCGTATTGCGAGGCATTGCCCAGCATCGGGTACAGCCATGGCGGCACGCTGCCCAGGGGGCTTTCGCCGTTGTATGCGCGCAGCGCGTCGGCCACCGCGATCACCCCGGCCCATTCGGCTGTGGGCAGCGCCGTGCCCCCGCCGGCGTAGAAGTTCGCGGTGCTGGGCGCGGACGGGGAGATCGTCTGGTAGTACTGCCCCGTGTTGGAGTCCGCGTCCATCGACACGTCGGCCACCGAGCGATAGCTCCCCAGCCCGGAGATCACGCTCTGGTAGGAGGGCAGCGCGGTGTACTGGCTGGTCCCCGAGCCCGTGTCGGTCCAGGCGATCTCGTCACGCGGGGCCGAGGCGTAGGAGATCAGCGAGGTGCCGCCGACCGCCAGCACCTGCGGCACCACCGCCGGCCACACGGGCTGGGTGCCGCCACCGGCGCCGGCCGTGCCGCTGACATAGCTCATGTCCGGGGTGCTGAACATGCTGTCGGACTGGCCCGCGACCTCGGTCCAGCCCCAGTCCATCGACACCACGCCGGCCCCCAGGGTGTCGACCAGGCTGACCGCGGCGATCAGCGTGGACGGGCTCCCCGGGGTCTCCACGACGATCAGGCGCGCCAGCGGCGCGGTGGCATGGGCCCACTCGGCCTGCATCGCGGTCTGCCCCGCCCAGTAGCTGTTGTAGCTCGGGACGGTGGAACTCATCGCGCCCGCCGAGTCCGTGTACACCACGGACAGGGTGCAGCCCGCGCTGGCCGAGGCTGCCGCCAGGGGCAACGCCGCGCTGGTGGCGATCGACACGGTGGTGCACGAAGGCAGACCGAAGGAGCCGGAGAAGGCCGCCAGCTCGGCGGCCAGCTCGGGATCGTCGTAGGGTGTGACGATGTAGACGGTCTGTCCCGCGCCCATTTGCGCCTGCTGCGCCGCGCTGAGCGCGTTCCACGAGATCGGCAGCGGCTGCTCGGCGTAGGCGTTGCGGATCTGCTGCGGCGTGAAGGTCTGGATCGAGCTGGTCGGGCTCGTGGTGGTGGCGGGCAGCGAGACCGAGGCGAAGGCGCGCGCCAGGGCGAAGTCCGCCGGCAGCGCGCGCAGCATGCGCAGCGCGGTGGTCGCGGGCAGGGACATCGACAGGCTGATCACCGCGCTGCTGGCCGCGCTGGCCTGGCACTGCGCGCTGGTCGAACTGCTGGTCGAGCTGCTGCCCCCACCGCATGCGGCCAGCGCCGCGATGCCCGCGGCGGCCGTCAGGCCGGCCGCGGCCCTGCGGGCCAGCGCAGGCCGTCGCTGCGAGCGCGCGGGGGCTTCGGTGCGTCGGACGAGGCGGACAAAGCGGACGAAGCGCTGCATGGTGGGAACTCCTGGCATGGGCTGTGCACGCTCTCTCAGTTCATGGATCTCGCGGCGTCGGAGCTGGCGATACGCACCCTCAGCATGGCGCTGGCGCTCAGCCGCGTGCGCGGGTCGGTCGCGGTGGCGGTGACCAGGTAGCTGCCCTGCGTCGGCCAGGGCCAGCGCACCACGCCGGTTGCGGCGCCTATGCGCATGCCCCGCGGCGCGCCGGTCAGGCTCCAGCGCACCGGCTCCACCGCGCTCAGGGGCACGTCGAAATCCAGGCGGCGCGAGGCCCTTCCCCGCACCCGCAGCGAGCCCACGATGGGCGTGACCGGCGCGGGGCAACTGCGCAGGTAGGCCAGCAGCGCCCCGACGTTCGGGGAGCCCAGGCCGCTGGGTGTGTCGAATCCCGCGCCGGCGCCGCAGGATGGGCAGCCCCCGTTGCTGCCGGAGCGGATATCCTGGAACACCCGCGCGTACAGTCCGGGCCGCGACAGCAGCGCGTACAGCAAGGGTTGCACTTCGCCCAGCGCCGCGTGTCCGGACAGCGCGCGTTCGGCGTTCGCGACGGCCAGGATGCCGGCCCACTCCGGCGTGGCCACGCTGGTGCCGACGACGGCGCTCCAGGCCGGTGGGCAGGGCCCCGCCGGCGCCGGCGCGGCCGTGGCGGGAGCCGAAATGGCCGCGCGCGGCGCCGCGGGGCACAGGTCCCGGCCCGACGGCGACGAAGCCGCCCGCGGGATGCGCACCAGCACCTGCGCGGCGCCCGCGTTCATGACCACGTCGGGCACCGAGCGCATGCCCCGGCCGACGCCGGACTGGTAGGTGGGCGCGGCGACGTAGCGGCTGATGCCCCCGCCGGCGCTCGCCCACACGGTCTCCTCGCGCGAGTCGGCCGTGTAGGAGCGCAGCACGCTGCCCCCGACGGCCAGCACCCGGGGCAGGACCGAGGGCCAGTTCACCTGCCGACCCGCGTCACCGGTGCCCGCCAGGTAGCTCATGTCGGCGTTGTCGAACAGCCGCGCGTGCATGGCGACGCCTTCCGGGGCGATCATGCTCATGGACACCACGCCCGGGCCCAGGGTGTTGATCAGCCCGAGCGCCGCGGCCCAGTCCGCCGGCGCGCTGTCCACCTCGATGAGCCGGGCCAGCGGAGCGCTGGCATGCGCCCACTCCAGATCGGCCGCGGCCTCGCGCGCCCAGTTCGGGTCGTAGGCCGGAGCCCGCGAACTCAGGGTGCCGGAGGCCGTCGCGTGGAGTACCGAGATGGTGCATCCGGAGCCCGCCGGCGCGGCGGCCAGGGGAACGATGGCGTCGGTCGGAATGCGCAGCACCGAGCAGGTGGGCAGGCCGAAGCTGCGGCTGAATTCGTTCACGTCCTCGGCCAGCCCGGGCGTGCCGTACAGGGCGAGGACGTAGACGGTCTGTCCGGCGCCGAAACTGGCGGCCCGGGCGGCGTCCAGCCGGTTCCAGTGCGCGGGCAGCGGCGGCTCGCGGTAGGCCTGGCGCAGCTGCAAGGGGGTGTAGGCGCCATCGAGCGCCGGACCGGTGCCGCCGCGCGCGCCGCGGCAGGCGCCTGCCGCGAGCCATGCCGCCACGAGCAGGCGCGCCGTGCCCCGGGCGAGCTGCCGCGCGCGCCGTCGCCTGGCGCGCGCATCGGGGCTTCGGACGGCTTCGGGCATGTCGAGGGCGCGCGAGGGCCGGGTTGCGGGCTCAGCTCACGCTGAGCACGACCTGGGTCTGCGAGCTCAGTCCGGCCGAGTCGGTGGCGGTGAGGGTCAGGGTGTAGCTGCCGCACTGGGGGCTGGGCCAGCTCAGCAGCACGCTCTGGCCGCTGACCCGAAAGCTCATGCCCGTGGCCGCTCCGGTGATGGCGATCTGCGCCTGGGTGGCGCTGGCGTCGGCGAGCGTGGCCAGCACGGCCGACAGCGCGGTGCCAGCGGTGGCGCTGGTGGGGGTGCCGGTGAACAGCGGGCCGGTGGTGGTGGCGGCGACGCTCAGGTGCACGATGGCGCTGGCGGACTGGCTGGTGGTGGAGTCGGTGGCGGTGACGGTGGGGGCGTAGCTGCCAGCCACCGGCGAGGCCCAGGACAGCACGCCGGCCGCGTCGACGCTCATGCCCGCGGGGGCGCTGGCGATGTTGAAGCTCAGCGGGTCGAGCTGCGGGTTGCCGACCTGCAGGGCGTAGCTGAAGGGCTGGCCGGGTTGGGCGCTGAGGGTGACGCCGGCGATGCTGGGGGGGCCGGAGCCGATGACGCGCACGGTGATGGTGGCGCTGCCGCTGAGCTGGGTGAGCGGATCGGTGGCGGTGGCGGTGAAGGAGTAGGTGCCTGCCGTGGGCTGGGGCCAGCTGACCTCGCCCGTGGTCCTGCCGATGCTCATGCCCGAGGGCCCACCGCTCAGGCTCCACTGCACCGGCTGCACGGCGGTGAAGGGCACGCCGAAACTCAAGGCCTGGGAGCTCGATCCGCTGACCGACAGCGAGGTGACGATGGGGGGAACCTGCACGGGGCTGGTGCTCAGGTAGCTCAGCAGCGGGGTGATGTTCGGGGTGCCCAGGCCGGTGAGGGTGTCGTAGCCGATGGTGGCACTGCACAGCGAGCAGGTGCCGTTGCTGCCGGTGGTGATGTCGCTGAGCACCTGGGCGTACAGCGCGGGTTGCTTCAGCAGCCCGTACAGCGTGGGCTGGACCTCGCCGAGCACGCCCAGGCCGAGTTGCGCGCGCTCGGCATCCGCGGCGGCCAGGATGCCGGCCCACATGGGCGTGGAAATGCTGGTGCCCTCGATGCCCGCCCACACGGGCTGGCACCAGCCGCTGGGCGCCGAAGGCGCCGTGGCCGGCGCGGCCGTCGGGTTGGTGGGCGCCGCGGGGCAGACTCCGGAGGACGCGACCACCGGAAACTTGACGATGTACTGGGCCGAGCCCCCCGTGATGGAGACATCGGGCTCCGCACGCATAGGCAGGCCGAGCCCCAGCTGGTAGGGCGGCACGGTGATGTACAGGCTGAGCCCCCCGCCGGTGGTCGACCAGGCGGACTCGTCGCGCGAGGTCGCGGTGTAGGAGGGCACGACCGTGCCTCCGACCGCGAGCACCTGGGGCATGACCGCCGGCCACGAGATATGGGGACCGTTGTCCCCCGAGGCGGCCAGGTAGGACATCTGGGCGTCCTGGAACACGCCGTCGGGCATGTCCACGGATTCGTCCTGTCCCCAGCTCATGCTGACGATGCCCGGTCCCAGGATGTCGACCAGGCTCAGCGCCGCCGCGGTGTTGCTTCCCGGGAGTTCGACGAGGATGATGCGAGCCAGGGGGGCGAGGGCGTGGGCCCATTCGAGATCCGTGGCCGTCTCGCCCGCCCAGCCGGCGTCATAGCCCGGCGCCGTCGCGCTCAGGGTACCGGTGGAGCTCGCGTAGACCGTCGAGAAGGTGCAGCCCTCGCTGGCGGACGCTGCCGCCAGCGGCAGGGTCGCGGTGGTCGGGATCGAGGCCAGGGTGCAGGTGGGCAGGCCGAAGGTCTGGCTGAAATAGTTGAGCTCTTCCGCGGCCGTCGGATTGTCGAAGTAGTCCACGATATAGATGGTCTGCCCGGCGCCCAGGGTCGCCGCCTGCGCGGAGCCGACCTGGCTCCATTGCGCCGCCAGTGGGGGAGCCTGGTAGGCCTGCCGGATTTCCAGCGGCGTGTAGATGCCGGTGGCGGGGGAGGACGCGGCGGTGGCCGCCGGCACGATGTGGAGCAGGGTGGCCGAGCTCAGCGACATGCTCAGGTTCACCGTGGTGCCGCTCAGCGTGGCGCCGGACTGGCACGCCGCCGTGGTGCTCGTGCTGCTCGATCCGCCGCCGCAGGCGCTCAAGGCCGCCAGGGCGCACAGCCCCGCGACCAGGCTCGTGGCATGGCGCAGGCCGGCGCGGCGGACGTGGCGAGTCGGCGCATGGGCGAGCGCGGCATCTGTCGAACGCCCTCCGGGCGCCGGCGATCCCTGGATGTCGGATCTCACGCTCAGGTTCCCCCTTGGCCGTCGTGTTCACCGCCGCGTCGGGCCGGGTGGAACACCCCCCGCGCAGGGCCTGGATGAGCCGATGGTAGGGTGGGGAAAACCGGGAATTTTGGTGAAATTTGTCGAATAACGCCGGAGATGGCGCCAGATTTCTGGAAAAATACGCCGACCTTGGAAAAATTTCCTCCGAGCGTTCCGCCCGGGACTGCGCGTCGCGCACGGCTGCGCGAGCCGCGCCCGCGCTCGCGCGCCCCGCTTGCGCGCAGCCGCCGGCGCACGCGCAGGTCGCGCTCTGCCGGGGGCTTGCCCGGCCGTCGCGCTGCTGCGCTGCCGCAGTTGTCCCTAGAATTTGGTCTGCGCGGCGCCAGCCAACCCGCGACGCCGTGAGCGCCTTCCCCCTTCCCCGTGCCTTCGCCATGACCGATTCCGCAGTTCCCGACCTGGCCCACATTTCCCCGCGCGACAAGGCCGAGATCCTCGCCCAGGCGCTGCCCTACATCCGCAAGTTCCATGGCAAGACCCTGGTGATCAAGTACGGCGGCAACGCCATGACCGACCCGGCGCTGCAGCAGGACTTCGCCGAGGACGTGGTGCTGCTCAAGCTCGTGGGCATGAATCCGGTGGTGGTGCACGGCGGCGGCCCCCAGATCGACGAGGCGCTGGCCAAGATCGGCAAGAAGGGCACCTTCATCCAGGGCATGCGCGTCACCGACGCCGAGACCATGGAGGTGGTCGAGTGGGTGCTGGCCGGCCAGGTGCAGCAGGACATCGTGGGCCTGATCAATTTCGCCGGCGGCAAGGCCGTGGGCCTGACCGGGCGCGACGGCGGCATGATCCGCGCGCGCAAGCTGCGCATGCGCGACCGCGCCAACCCCGAGGTGGAGCACGACGTGGGCCAGGTGGGGGAGATCGAATCCATCGATCCCGCGGTGGTCAAGGCCCTGCAGGACGACCAGTTCATCCCGGTGATCTCGCCCCTGGGCTTCGGCGAGGACAACGAGAACTTCAACATCAACGCCGACGTCGT
>DAIDHU010000227.1 GCA_027451915.1 Thiomonas sp.
GGCGTCGGTCTGGGGGCTTTGCAGGGTGATGGTGCGCTCGGCGCCGCTGAAGGCGTCTTCCAGGTCGATGTCCACGCGAGCGTGGTGGTCGGCACTCATGCCCGCGTGGCCTCCGCCGCGACGCGCGGCTCCGAACAGGGATTCGAAGAATTCGCTGAACGCCGCCTCGTCGTCCTGCGCGCCGGCGGCGTCGCCGCTGAACTCGAAGCCGCTGCCGAAATCCGGCGGAGGCTGGAATTCCTGGCCGCCGCGCCAGCGCTCGCCCAGGCGGTCGTAGGCCGCGCGCTTCTCGGCATCGCCCAGCACCTCGTAGGCCTCGCCGATTTCCTTGAATCGCTCCTCGGCCTGGGGCTCCTTGCTGACATCCGGGTGGTACTTGCGCGCCAGCTTGCGGTAGGCGCGCTTGATGTCGTCGGCCCCGGCGTCACGGGGCACGCCCAGAAGCTCGTAGTAGTCCTTGAACTGCATGGAGATGGAGCCCAGGAAATGCGGGAAGGCCCAGCATAGCGTCCGCGGCCGCGTCGCGCGATGCGTTGCGACAAGTTTCCGGACTCAGGACCAGGCCGGCGCGCCACGCCCCCGGGGATAGTGGATCAGGTCCAGGAACACCGCGGGACCGGCCCCGGCATTGCGGTAGCCATGCTCGCGGTCGCCGGCCAGGCGCAGGCCCTCGCCGGCCTCCAGCCGCACCCAGCGGCCCTCGCTCAGCACCTCCAGGCTTCCGCGTTGCACCACCACATGCTCGACCACGCCGGCGACATGGGGCTCGGACACGCGCTCGTAGCCGGGCAGCAGGGTCAACTCGAAGACCTCGAAGGCCAGCGCGGGATCGAAGGCGAACAGCGGCGCCACCAGCATGGCATCGCTGGCCGGCCGGGCCCGCACGCGCCGCGGATCGCGCACTTCGGCCGGGGCCCCCGCCTGCGGGGGCAGCAGGTCGCTGAGCGCGCAGCCGAATCCACCCGCGATGCGCCACAGCAGGGCCACCGTGGGGCTGGATTCGCCGCGCTCGATCTGCCCCAGCATGGCCTTGCTCACCCCACAGGCCTCGGCGGCCCGCTGCAGGCTCCAGGCGCGCTCGGCGCGCAGCGCGCGCAGGCGCTCGGACAGGGCGCGTGCGATGTCCGCGCCGGCCTCGCCCATGGCGCCCACCGGTTGGTCGGCGCCCCCCTTGTGCGTTATAGCGTCCATCGGCTAGGCTTGGTGTTTCGTGCGTTATGACGTACGCCGCCAGCTTAGCGCAGGCTTTGTCCCCTCCCAAGCCCCCAGCACCGCATCCGCCATGTCCCAGCCAGCCCCACCCACGCCCGGCGCCTTCGGGCGATGGATGTCCCCGTCGCACGTATCGGCGGGCTTTGTCACGGTGCTGGTGGGCTACACCAGTTCGGCGGCCATCGTGTTCGAGGCGGCGCGCGCGGCCGGCGCCGGCCCGGCCGAGATCGCCTCCTGGCTGTGGGCGCTGGGACTGGGCATGGGCCTGAGCTGCATCGGGCTGTCGCTGCGCTACCGTGCGCCGGTGCTCACCGCCTGGTCCACGCCAGGGGCCGCGCTGCTGGCCACCTCGCTGCACGCGGTGCCGATGGCCCAGGCCCTGGGCGTGTTCGTGTTCGCCTCCCTGCTGGCCGCGCTGGCCGGCTTCAGCGGCTGGTTCGAGCGCCTCATGCACCGCATTCCCCGCGCGCTGGCCGCCGGCATGCTCGCGGGCGTGTTGCTGGAGTTCGGCCTGGGGGTGTTCGGGGCCCTGCAACAGCATGTGCTGCTGGTGGGCGCGATGCTGGCCACCCTGCTGGCCGCGCGGCGCATGTTGCCGCGTTACGCGGTGGCCTTGAGTTTCGGGGTGGGGCTGCTGGTGGCCACGCTGGGAGGAGACTGGCACCTGGCGGCGCTGCCGCTGCGCCTGACCCGGCCCTTGTGGACCACGCCCAGCTTCGCCTGGAACAGCCTGCTGGGCATCGGCCTGCCCCTGTTCATCGTGACCATGGCCTCGCAAAACGTACCCGGCATCGCCATGCTGCGCACCCATGGCTACCAGACCCCCGCGTCGCCCCTGGTGGGCTGGACCGGCCTGCTCGGCGTGGTGCTGGCACCCTTCGGGGGCTTTTCCTTCAACCTCGCGGCCATCACCGCGGCCATCTGCATGAGCCCCGAGGCCGACCCCGACCCGCGCCAGCGCTGGCGCGCCGCGGTCTGGGCCGGGGTGTTCTACGCGCTCACAGGGCTGCTCGGCGCCAGCGTGGCGGCCCTGTTCGCCGCCTTCCCCCACGCGCTGGTGGCGGCCATTGCCGGCCTGGCCTTGCTCAGCACCATCGGCAACAGCCTGCAATCGGCGCTGGCGGACGAGGCCTGGCGCGATGCCGCGCTGGTGACCTTCCTGGTCACCGCCTCGGGTTTCAGCCTGGGCGGGGTCGGCAGCGCCCTGTGGGGGCTGCTCCTGGGCCTGGCCACCGCGGCCCTGGCGCGGCGCGGCTGAGGCTCGGACCGCGCCGGATCAGCGATCGCGGTGCCAGCCGCGATCGTCGTCGTCGTCCCTGTGCCAGCGCTCCGGCCGGCGCCAGCCGTAGCCGGGCTGCGCCACGTAGGCGGGGGCGTAGTACACCGGCTGTGGAGGCGGGGCATACACCACGGGCGGCGCCACCACCACCGGCGGGGCCGGCAGCACATTGCCCAGGTTGGCCACCAGCCCGGGAGTTCCCACCGAAAGCGACCAGTAGGGTTCGTCCGCGTGCGCGGCGGTGAGCACTCCCCCGCCGAGCAGCAGGGCGAGTGCGGAAATCTTCCAATGGCGAGTCATGGTCCAGGCGCTCCCTTCGCGAGTTCGGACATTGCAGCGCCCCCCAGGATCGTCGATGCTCAAGGCATCAACATGTGCATTTTTCCCACATAATAATTGCATGCGCGGGCCGCCAGCGCCGCCCCGCGCACCCTCACGTTGCCCGCGCGCCACAGGCTGCGGGAGCGTCCGCGGCTCAGGCCTGCTCGAGCAGGAAGGGCAAGGCGGCGTCGAGCAGTTCGCGCGGCGCCTCCTCGGGGATATAGTGGCCGCAGGGCAGGCTGCCGCCTTGCACGTCGGCGGCCACCTCGCGCCATTCATCCAGCGGGCGGAAACAGCGCTGCACCACCCCATGCTCGCCCCACAGCACCTGCAGGGGCATGCCCAGGCGGGCGCCGCGCGCCCGGTCCGCGGCGTCATGCTCGAGGTCGATGCTCGCCGCCGCGCGGTAGTCCTCGCACAAACCGTGCGCGGCTCCCGGCTGGGCCAGGCTGCGCGCGTAGGCCTGCAGGGCACGCGCGTCGAAGGCCTCCAGGCCGCCGTTGCGCGAACGCATGAGGTCGCGCACGTAGGCACCCGGGTCGGCCTGGATCAGGCGCTCGGGCAGCGGAGCCGGCTGGATCAGGAAAAACCAGTGCCAGTAGGCCCGCGCATAGGCCTCGTCGGTCTTGCGGTACATGGCCAGCGTGGGCGCGATGTCCAGCAGGGTCATGCGACGCACCGCCTCGGGATGGTCGGCGGCCAGGCGGTGCGCCACGCGCGCACCGCGATCGTGGGCCAGCACGGCGAAACGCTCGTGCCCGAGGCTGCGCATCACGGCCAGCATGTCGCCCGCCATGGCGCGCCGGCTGTAGGCCGCGTGGTCGGCTCCGCCCGGCGGCTTGGAGGAATCGCCATAGCCGCGCAGGTCGCACAGCACCACGCGGAAACGCCGGGCCAGCTCAGCGGCCACGCGGTGCCAGATCACGTGGGTCTGCGGATGGCCGTGCAGCACCAGCAGGGGCGGCCCCTCCCCGCCCTGCAGGGCGCGGATCCACACTTGCGGCTCGGTGGCCACGAACCGGGACTCGAAGGCGGGAAAAAACCAGGCGTCGTCGTCGGCGCTGGCGCTGGATACTGCGGGAAACTCGGGGTCGATGGGCATGGTGGCGCAAGCATACGGCGCGGCGGCGCCGCGCGGTGCTAACCTCGGCTGCGTGTCCACGCGCCGCCAGCACCCCACCGAGACCCCCGCCACCGCCTGGCTTCGCAGCCAGGGCGCCGAGTTCAGCCTGCACGCCTACGAGTACGTCGAGCACGGGGGAGCCGCCTGGGGCGCGCAGGCGCTCGGCCTGGACCCGCACGCGGTGGTGAAGACCCTGGTCATGCAGGACCCGTCGGCGCGGCCGCTGGTGGTGCTGATGCACGGGGATCGCCAGGTGTCCACCAAGAACCTGGCCCGATCCATCGGGGCCAAGCAGGTCAGTCCCTGCGATCCGGCGGTGGCCGAGCGCCACAGCGGCTACCAGGTCGGCGGCACCTCCCCCTTCGCGCTGCGCAAGCCCATGCCCGTGTACCTGCAGAGCAGCGTGCTGGAGCTGCCGCTGATGTACGTGAACGCGGGCCGGCGCGGTCTGCTCCTGGGCATGCCGCCGCGCCAGCTCGAGCAGCTGCTGCGGCCCGTGCCGGTGGACTGCGCGCTGGCGGCCTGAGAGCCTGTGCGCCCATGGAACAGCCCCCCGGCGACAGGCGCATCGGCGCGGCTCCCGCCGAGGTGCTGCGCCTGCGCGAGGGCCTGGCGCTGCCTCGGCGCGACTGGTTGTGCGAGGAGGTTCCGGTGGCGCTGGAGTTCAATGGCATTTCCCATGCGGTGATGCTGGCCACGCCGGCCGACCTGGAGGACTTCGCGCTGGGATTCGCCCTGACCGAAGGCATTGTCGACCATGCCGACGAGGTGTTCGACATCACCGTCGAGGAATCGACGCAGGGCATCAGCCTGCATGTGGACATCGCGTCGCGCCGATTGCAGGCGCTCAAGCTGCGCCGGCGCAGCCTGGCGGGGCGCACCGGCTGCGGCCTGTGCGGCACGGATTCGCTGGACCAGGCGCTTCGTCCCGTTCCCCCGGTGGGGCCGGGCCCCCTCGTGGAGCCCGGCGCGCTGGCCCGCGCGGTGGAGTCCTTGCGTGCCTTGCAGCCCCTGTTCGAGACCACCGGCTCGGTGCACGCCGCCGCGCTGTGTTCGGCGCGGGGCCAGGTGCTGCTGGCGCGCGAGGACGTGGGGCGGCACAACGCGCTGGACAAGCTGCTCGGCGCCGCCGCCCGCGGCGGCCTCGACCCTAGCGAGGGCCTGGTGCTGATCAGCAGCCGAGCGAGCATCGAAATGGTGCAAAAGGCCGCCAGCAGGGGCTGCTCGGTGCTGGCCGCCGTGTCCGCGCCCACCGCGCTGGCGGTGCGCGCCGCCGCGCTGGCCGGCATGACCCTGGTCGGACGCGTCCGGGGCCAGGACATGGTGGTGTACTGCGGCGCCCACCGCCTGGCGCTGCCCCCGGGCCCTTGAAATCCTCGCCCCCTGTTCGCACATAGGGAGCAAAGGGCGACGTCGCCGACAGGCGGGCCGCCCACCCCGACCATCTGCAAGGAGCCAGGACCATGATTGCAACCATGCTGAAGACGCCGGCGAGCTGGTTCGCCGATCTCGACCGCCTGCAGCGCGAACTCGACCAGGACTTCGGCGCCCTCGGACTGCCCGTGAGCATCCGTGCCGTGGGCGGCGCCAGCTTTCCCGCCATCAATGTCGGCTCGACGCCGCAAGCGGTGGAAATCTACGCCTTCGCCCCCGGCATCGACGCCTCCCAGCTCGAGGTCACGGTGGACCACAACCTGCTGACCATCGCCGGCAAGCGCGAACTGCCCGCCGCGCCCAAGGGCCAGGTCAGCTACGCCGAGGAGCGCTTCAGCGGCGGCTTCCGGCGCGTGATTTCCCTGCCCGAGGACATCGACCCCTCGAGGATCGAGGCCCGCTACACCGACGGCGTGCTGCGGGTGAACATCGCGCGGCGCGAGGCCGTGCAGCCGCGGCGCATCGCGGTGAACTGAAGCCCCCAGGGATCGCAAGGAGTCCGATCATGAACACCACGAACACCCAGATCACCCCTTCCCCCACCGCGGCCCGTGGCGCCGAGCCCGCCAGCGTGAAGCCGGGTGCGCGCGAGGCCCTGACCCAGGCCCCGCGCGTGGACATTTTCGAGGATGCCGACGGCATCACCCTGCGCGCCGACATGCCGGGGGTGCCGCGCGACCAACTCCAGGTGCAGGTCGATGGCGACACGCTGACCCTGCGCGGAGCGCTGCAGATCGAGTTGCCCCAGGGCATGCAGCCCTTCTACGCCGAGTTGCGCAGCGGGGCCTGGGAGCGCAGTTTCACGCTGTCGCGCGAGCTCGACTCCGCGGCCATCCAGGCCAGCATGAAGGACGGCGTGCTCGAGTTGCGCATTCCCAAGGCCGAGCACGCGAAGCCGCGGCGCGTCGAGGTCCGGCTGAACTGAGACGCCGGCGGGGCGCACGCGCAGGGCACAATGCGGGCCTTGCCAACGCCCCCACCCATGCCCTGCCCTGCCCGCCGCCGCCCCTGTGCCCCAGCGAGCGGCGGCGCGCCGCCGCGCCCGGCCCCTCTGGCGCGCGTGGCGTCGGGCCTGGACTTCGGCACCAGCGGGGCACGCCTGTGCGTGATCGACCGGCGCGAGCGCTGCCTGTTCGCCTCCGCCCTTCGCTACGCGCACGCGCGCCAGCAAGGCTGCCGGGACTGGGAACAGGCCCTGTTCGAGCTGCTGGGCACGATGCCCGCGGACCTGCGCGCCCGTGTCGACGCCCTGTCGCTTTGCGCCACCTCGGGCAGCGTGCTGTGGGCCGGGCGCGACCTGCGCCCCCGGGGCCCCGTGCTGATGTATGACCAGCACCGGGACGCGGACTTCCCGGCCGGCCACCCCGGCCCGCTGGACGGACTGGCCCGGCTGGCCTGGCTGTGGAACCAGCAGGGCGGCCCTGACGCCCTGCACGACGCGCTCGCCCTGCACCAGGCCGACTGGCTGTTTGCCCGCCTGCGCGCGGGCGGTCTGGCCCAAGGCGGCATCAGCGACTGGCACAACGCGCTCAAGAGCGGCGCGGACCCCGCGCGCTGCGCCTGGGGCGAGGTGGCGTCGGCCCAGGCCTTCGCGCCGCGCCTGCCGCGCATCGTGGCCCCGGGCAGCCGGCTGGGCCGCGTGGACCCCTTGCTGGCCCGCCGCCTGGGCCTGCCCCCGGGCCTGCGCCTGGTGGCAGGCACCACCGATGCCAACGCCGCCTTCCTGGCCAGCGGGGCCGACCGCCCGGGCCTGGGCCTGAGCAGCCTGGGCAGCACCCTGGCCCTGAAGCTGCTCTCGCCGCGCCGCATCGACGCACCCCGTCATGGCGTGTACAGCCATCGCTTCGGTGCCTTGTGGCTGGTCTCGGGTGCCAGCCGTGCCGGTGGCGCCGTATTGCGCAGGATGTTCGACGACGCGCGCCTGCGCGAACTCAGCGCGCGCATCGACCCCGAACACGACAGCCCCCTGGATCTGCTGCCGCTGCCCGGAGTGGGCGAACGATTTCCCCGCGCGGACCCCGCCATGCTCCCCCGGCTCGAGCCACGCCCTGCCGACGACGTGCAATACCTGCACGGCCTGCTGCAGGGCCTGGCCCGCATCGAGGCCGCCGGCTACGCCTGCCTGGCCCAGCTGGGCGCG
>DAIDHU010000228.1 GCA_027451915.1 Thiomonas sp.
AATCCTTGCGCGCCGCCGCCCGCGCGGCCGGAGCCGAGGCCTTCATCGATGCGCTGCCCCAGGGTTTCGACACCCTGCTGGGCGAGCGTGGAGCGGGCCTGTCCGGCGGGCAGGTGCAGCGCCTGGCACTGGCCCGCGCGCTGCTGCGCGACGCGCCGCTGCTGCTGCTCGACGAGCCCACCGCCAGCCTGGACGCCGATGCCCAGCAGCAGGTGCTCGAGGCGCTGCGCGGCGCTGTGCGCGGGCGCACGGTGCTCCTGGCCACCCACAGGCTGCGCATGCTGGAGCTGGCCGACCATGTGGTCGTGCTGGAAGCGGGGTGCGTGCTCGAGCAGGGCCGCCCGCAGCAGCTGGCGGCGGCGGGCGGCGCCTTCGCGCGCCTGCTGCGCGCGCGGCAGGGCGGGGCCGCATGATGGCGCGCCGATCCGGCACCCAGCCTTCCCCCGCGCCGTGCGGTGCCGGGCACCGCGACCTGTCGCGCCTGCTGCGCCTGATGGCGCCCCAGCGCCGCTGGATGCTGGCCGGCGGGGCCGTGGCGCTGCTGGCCCTGCTGGCCAACGTCGGCTTGCTGGCCGTGTCCGGCTGGTTCATCGCGGCCATGGCCCTGGCCGGCGCCGCCGGCGCGGTGTTCGACTATTTCACGCCGGCCGCGCTGATCCGCGGCCTGGCCATCGCGCGCACCGGCGGGCGCTACGTGGAGCGCCTGGCCACGCACGAGGCGACCTTTCGCATCCTGGCCCGCCTGCGGGTGTGGCTGTACCTGGCCATCGAGCCGCTGGCGCCCGCGCGGCTGGACCTGCTGCGCAGCGCCGACCTGTTGTCGCGCATGCAGGCCGACATCGACACCTTGAACCAGGTCTACCTGCGCCTGCTGCTTCCGGCGGGGGTGGCGGCGCTGGCCAGCCTGGGCATGCTGGCCGGGTTGGCGTTGTTCAGCCCGGCGCTGGCCTTGCTCGTGGGCGCCTGGCTCGCGCTGGCCGGGCTGGCCGTGCCGTGGTGGGCCTGGCGTCGCGGGAGCGAGCCGTCCGCCGCGGCTGTGTTGCAGCGCAATCAGCTGCGCGTGGACGTGGCCGACGCGCTGGCCGGCGCGCTGGAGCTACGGGTCTACGGTGCCGAGGCCCAGGCGCTGCGCCGCGTGGACCAGTCCAGCGCCGAGCTGCTGGCGCACCAGCGCCGGCTCAGCAATCTGGCGGGGCTGTCGGGCGCGGCGGTGGGGCTGTGCGCCAACCTGGCCGTCTGGTCGGCCCTGGCCTTGCTGCTGCCGGCGGTGGCCCGCGGGCGCATGCCCCCGGCGCAGTTGCCCATGCTGGCGCTGTTCGCGCTGGGCGCCTTCGAGGCCGTGGCGCCGCTGCCCCTGGCCTTTCAGATGCTGGGCGAAATGCTGGCCGCCGCGCGGCGGGTGTTCGAGCTGGCCGACACGCCGGCCGCGGTGCCCGAACCCGAGGCTGCCGCCGGGCTGCCGCGCAACGCCGCGCTGGAGATCCGCGGCCTGCGCATGCGCTACGCCGAGGACAGGCCCTGGGTGCTCGACGGGCTGGACCTGGATCTGGCCGCGGGCGCGCGCCTGGCGCTGGTCGGAGCCAGCGGCGCCGGCAAGAGCAGCCTGCTGCAGGTGCTGACCCGGCTGCGCGAGTACCAGCAGGGCAGCGTGCGCATCGGCGGGCGCGAACTGCGCGAGCTGCGCGGCGACGAGGCCCGCTCCCTGTTCTCGGTGGTCGGGCAGGACGACTACCTGTTCCACGGCACGGTGCTGGACAACCTCCTGCTGGCCCGCCCCGAGGCCACGCCCGCGCAGGTGCGCGCGGCCTGCCGCGCGGCGCAGTTGCACGAGTTCATCGAGTCCCTGCCCGAGGGCTACCTGAGCCCGCTGGGCGAGGGCGGCACGCTCCTTTCGGGCGGGCAGGCGCGGCGCCTGGGCATCGCGCGCGCGCTGCTCAAGGATGCGCCGGTGTTGCTGCTGGACGAGCCGGCCGACGCGCTGGACGCCCATACCGAGCGGGATCTGTACGAGGCCCTGGCCGAGGCCATGCGCGGGCGCTCGGTGCTGCTGATCTCCCACCGCCTGGGCGCGCTGGCCGCGCTGGTCGACGAGGTGGCCGTGCTGGAGCGCGGGCGCATCGCCTGGCGCGGCCCGGTGGCCCGCTGGAGCGAAGCCGCGCGCGATGCGGGATAGGGAAGTGAGGAGCCCCCGCGCTCGCTGCGCTCGCGGCCCCGATGCCTCCTGGAAGCGGGGCCTTCAGCGTCGCAGGGGTTCGTCCTCGTCCTGGGCATCCAGCCAGGCGCCGCCGGCCGCCGACACCAGCACGATCATCACCGTGCCCACGATCCACGCGAAATACCACGAGGCATAGTCGCCGAGGATCACGCCGAGCACGATGGTGACCAGCGCGATGAGCAGGTACAGCAGGAACAGGAAAAAGGTCTTCATCGCGGTCTCCCTGAAGGGGTCAGTACGCGTGGTCGTCGGACTCGAGCGCCTGCGCGTCCACCTCGCCGCGCATGACCCAGAAGGCCCAGCTGGTCTACCAGAGGATCAGGGGCACGAACACCAGCGCGAAGCCGGTCATCCACAACAGCGTGGTCAGACTGGACACCGAGTTCCACACCGTCAGGCTTTGCGAGGGAGCCAGGCTGGAGGGCATCATGAAGGGGAACAGCGCGACCCCGGCCGTGCCGATCACCCCGATCCAGGCCAGCGCCCCGGACCACCAGGCCAGGGTGGCGCGCCGCGCGCGCACCGAGGCCAGCGCCAGCAGCATGCCCGCGTAGCCCAGCAGGGGCACGGCCCAGAGCAGCGGCTGCGCGCGGAAATTGCCCAGCCAGGCGCCGGGCTGCAGGCTCACCGTCTGCTGCAGCGGATTCTGCGCCGCGGCGGGCGCGGGCCCGGCGTCCAGCACGTAACCGTGCATCAGCGAGACCCAGATGCCGCCGACCGTGAACAGCAGCAGCGCCAGCACCAGGGCTCCCGAGGACGCCGCGCGCGCCCGGGTCGCCACCATGCCCCCGGCCCGGCCCATGAGCATGGCCGCGCCCATGTGGATGGACAGCATCAGCGACAGCAGCCCGCACAGCACCGCGAAGGGGTTGAGCAGCGACAGGAAGCTGCCCGTGTAGTACGAGCGCATGTCCCAGCTGAAGTGGAAGGGAACGCCCAGCAGCATGTTGCCCATGCCGGCGCCGTAGACGATCATCGGCACCGCGCCGCTGACCAGCAGCGCCCAGTCCCAGGCGTTGCGCCATGCCGGCGAGGCGATCTTGCTGCGGTACTCGAACCCGAGCGGACGCACGATCATGGTCCACAGCAGCAGCAGCATCACGATGTACAGCCCGGAGAAGGCCGTGGCGTAGATCAGGGGGAAGGCGGCGAAGATGGCGCCGCCGCCCAGGATGAACCACACCTGGTTGCCGTCCCAGTGAGGGCCGATGGCGTTGAGACAGACGCGGCGTTCGGTGTCGCTGCGCCCGACGAAGCGCAGCAGGGTGCCGACGCCCATGTCCATGCCCACCATGATGGCCAGGCCCATGAGCAGCACGCCCAGCAGCAGCCACCACAACACCTTGAGTGCGAGATACAGGTCCATGGCTCAGTCTCCCTTGCGCATCATGGCCGCCGCGGGGGCGAAGCCGCCGCCCCAGGCGGGCCGGTGGGAT
>DAIDHU010000229.1 GCA_027451915.1 Thiomonas sp.
GCATGTGCTCTCGGTCTGCGTGGAGGTGTGCAGCGCGGCCATGTATCTGGATGACGACCCCGGGGTGCTGATCAGCGCCTGCCTGTTCGGCGACGGCGCCGGGGCCGCGGTGCTGTCCGGCGCACCGCGCCCCGGCGGGCCGCACGTCGCCTGGATGGACAGCATGTCCCTGCTGCAGCCGGAGCGGCGCCAGGCGCTGATGTTCGAACAACGCGACGGCATGCTGCGCAACATCCTGACCCGCGCGGTGCCGGCACTGGCCGCCGAGCATGCGCAGCGCATTCTCGATGTCGTGCTGGCACGTGCCGGGCTCGAGCCCGGCGCCATCCGCAACTGGATCATGCACGCCGGCGGCCGCGATGTCCTGCTCGAGCTGCAGAGTCGTCTCGGCCTGTCGCCCCACGAGCTGCGCTACAGCTCTGCCATGCTCCGCGAGTATGGCAATTTGTCGAGTGCCTTCGTGTATTTCGTGCTGGAGGCCGCGTTGGCCGACGACGCCGCGCCTGGCTGGTGGTGGTTGTGCTCCTTCGGCGCCGGCTTCAGTTGCCACGGCGCCTTGCTCCAGGTCGGGGCCCAGGCCGCGCCATGACCCCGTTGCCGCGCGTGGTCCGTGCCGAGACCCTGGACGGTCTGGCCGAGGACGACCCGCGCGCGATGCGCTCGCGACGCGACCTGCGCCGCGTGCATCGCATCATGGGTACCTGCTCCATCCTGTCGCGGAACCTGCGCGCATGCAGTCTTCCGGGGGCCGGCCCCGCACCCCTGCGGGTGCTGGAACTCGGAGCCGGCGACGGCAGCCTGATGCTGCGCGTGGCCGGCGCCCTGGCAGCCCGATGGCCGCGTGTCGAGCTCAGTCTGCTGGATCGCCAGGCCCTGGTCGGCTCCGACACCCTGCGGGGATACGCCAGGCTCGGCTGGACAGCCACCCCGCTGCGCATGGACGTGCTGGACTGGGTCGCCGCAGGCCCCGCGGCCGCCTACGGGGGCGACGCCACGCGGCGCTGGGACCTGATTGTCGCCAACCTGTTCCTGCACCACTTCCAGGGGCGGCAACTCCGCGAGCTGATGCTGGCGGTGGCCGAGCGCTGCGACCATTTCCTGGCCTGCGAGCCGCGCCGCTCCAGGTTCGCGCTGGCGGCCAGCCACCTGATCGGTGCCATCGGCGCGAATGCCGTGACCCGCGAGGACGCCGTGTCCAGCGTGCACGCTGGATTCCGCGACCGCGAGATTCACGCCCTGTGGCCGGCGGGCGAGGGCAGGTGGAGCACGCGGGAAGGGCCCGCGGGGGCCTTCAGCCACTGTTTCAGCGCGGCGCGCACGGGGGCCGCCTGATGCGCAGCGACTTCGACGCCATGGTCATCGGCGCCGGGCCGGCGGGCTCGGCCGCCGCCATGTTCCTGGCACGCGCCGGATGGTCGGTGGCGCTGGTCGAGAAGCGCCAGTTCCCGCGGCGCAAGGTCTGCGGCGAATGCCTGGCGGCCAGCAACTGGTCCATCCTGGACGCGCTCGGCGTCGGCGAGGCCTATCGCGCCGCCGCCGGCCCTGAACTGAAGACCCTGGCCCTGCTGCGGGCCGACAGCCGGGTGCTCGCCGCCTTGCCCCAGGGCCCTTCCGAAGGGCGGCCCTGGGGGCGCGCACTGGGACGCGAGACCCTGGACACCCTGCTGCTCGACCAGGCCCGCGCCGTCGGCGTGACGGTGCTCCAGCCCTGCGCCGTGCAAAGGGTCGAGGGCCGCATGGGCGACTGGCGCATCGAAGCCCGCGCGCTGGACGCCAGGCAGCAGCACAGGCTTCGCGCTCCCGTGGCCATCGCCGCCAACGGCTCCTGGGAAGCCTTGCCCTCGGGGCTCGCGCATCCACTCCCGCGGCGTCGTGCCTCGGATCTGTTCGCCTTCAAGGCGAACTTCCGCGGCGCGGCGCTGCGGGAGGGCGAGTTGTCGGTCCTGGCGCTGGAGGGCGGCTACGGCGGCATGGTGCTGGCCGACGACGGCCTGGCCACCGTGGCCTGCTGCCTGCGCCGCGATCGACTCGAAGCCTGCCGGCGCGCCCAGCCGGGGCTGCGCGCCGGGGATGCGGTGCAGGCCTGGCTGGTGCAGGCTTGCCAAGGTGTGCGCAGCGCCCTGGCGCCGGCCAGGCGCCAGGGGCCCTGGCTGGCAGCCGGGCCCCTCGACCCCGGAATCCGGCTGCGTGCCGACGACCCCATGTTCCGGATCGGCAACGCCGCCGGCGAGGCGCACCCCATCGTCGGCGAGGGCATGAGCATGGCGCTGCAATCGGCCTGGCTGCTGAGCGCCACCCTGCTCGAGGGCGCCGGGCAGGCCTTGCCGTCGCGGCAAGGGCCGGCCAGCGCGGCCTGGCAACGCGAGGTCGCGCTGCGCTACGCCGCGGCCTGGAAGCACCAGTTCGCCCCGCGCCTGCGACTCGCCGCCACCTTCGCCCAGGCCTGCATGCGCCCCTCGAGTTCGGGGCTCCTGCTGGGCCTCGCCCGCGCCTGGCCCGGGCTCCTGACCCAGGGCGCGCGCTGGAGCGGAAAGACCCGTGACATCACGCAGGGCATGACCACGCCCCCTGGCGCCGGGGCCGCCCGCGCGGCGCCACGGGAGCCCGGCCCCACGGCTTTCACCGAGGAACAGCCATGAAGACTACCTTCGAGCGCCTGAGCGCGATCCTGGTCAAGGACTACAAGGTCCCGCCCCAGGCCCTGGTTGCCGAGGCCACGCTGGAAAGCCTGGGCATCGACTCCCTGGCCGCCGCCGAGCTCCTGTTCAGCGCGGAGGATGCATTCCACATCCGCGTTCCTCCCGAGGCCGTTCCCCTGCCCACCCTGGGTGACGTGGTGGCCTACATCGAGGCCCTGATCGCGCAACAGCATGCCGGCCCGGCAGGCGAGCAACCCGCCGGGCAGGGCACGCAGGGGCCGGCGCGCTCATGAGGCGGGTGGCCGTCACCGGCATCGGGGTGCTCAGCCCGCTGGGAGCCAGCGCCGCCGAGGTCTATGCCCATGCGCGTGCCGGACGTTCCGGGGTGCGCCGCATCGAGGCCCCCTTCGCACAGCGCCTGCTCGCGCCCATCGCGGCCAGCGTGGCGGACTTCGACCCCAGCCAGCATTTCGAGGCGCCCAGGTTGCGCATGCTCGATCGCGTGAGCCAGTTCGCGCTGGTCTCGGCCCGCCAGGCCCTGGATGCCGCCGGCACGGCCCTGGCGGGCTGCGATCCCGAGCGCTCCGGCGTGTTCGTGGGCACCGGCATGGGGGGCAGCCTGAGCAACGACGAGGGCTACGCCTGCCTGTATGGCGAGGCCTCCGACCGCATCAAGCCCTACACCGTGCTGCTGGGCATGCACAACGCGCCAGCGGCCTGGATCAGCCTGGAGCATGGGCTGCGCGGCCCCAGCCTGAGCTACTCCACCGCCTGCTCCTCCTCGGCCGTGGCCATCCGCGAGGCCTGGCTGCGCGTCGCCGGTGGCAGCCTGGACCTGGCCGTCGCCGGCGGTGCCGAAGCCCCGCTGTCCCTGGGCTCCCTGAAGGCCTGGGAGGCCCTGCGCACCCTGGCGACGGTGGATGCCGCCGAGCCTGGCGCATCCTGCAAGCCCTTCGCCGCCAACCGCAGCGGCATGGTGCTGGGCGAGGGCGCCGCGATGCTGGTGCTGGAGCCCTGGGAACGCGCCCTGTCCCGCGGGGCCACCCTGTACGGGGAAGTGCTGGGCTACGGGCTGAGCACCGACATCGCCCACATCACCCGCCCCAGCGTCGAGGGCCAGGCCGCGGCCATGCGCGCCGCGTTGCGCTCGGCGGGAATCGGCCCGGCGGACGTCGACATGATCAACGCCCACGGCACCGCGACCCAGGCCAACGACTCCGTGGAAACCGCGGCCATCAAGGCCGTGTTCGGCGAGCGCGCGCCGCATATTCCCATCAGCGCCACCAAGGCCCTGCACGGGCACCTGCTGGGAGCCGCGGGCGCGCTGGAGTGCGTGCTGTCCCTGCTGGCCCTGCGCCACGGCACGGCCCTGCCCACCATGCACCTGCAGGCGCCGGATCCGGACTGCGATCTGGACTACGTGCCCAACCTGGCGCGCGAGGGCGTCGCGGCGCGCACCATGATCTCGAATTCCTTCGCCTTCGGCGGCACCAACGCCGTGCTCGTGGTGGGCGCGGCGGGTGTCCGTTGCGCCCAGCCCCCGCTCAGCGCACCCCGATGAAGCGCCTGAGCAGCATGCGCCAGGGCGCCTGCCACCAGCGCGTGGCCCCGACGCGGCGGCGCTTCCACGCGGCCAGCTCCGCCACCGCCTGCTCCGCGCTGACCAGGGCGCCATCCTCTCCCAGGTACAGCGGGTACAGCAGCAGGGCCCCCGCCACGAGCTGGTCCAGCGACAGGCGTCGCGTGCGCCGAGGGTGCGGCAGCATGTCGCGCGTGAGGCCCCAGCCGGAGTAGAAGGGCTGGCCGTGGCACACCACCGGCACGCCGCGCAGCAGGGCCTCGAAGCCCGCCAGCGAGGTCATCACATGCACCTCGTCGCGCTCGCCCAGCGCGCCCAGCAATTCGCCCATGGCCACCTCGCCCACCAGCTCGTCGCAGAGCTGGCCGGCCGAGTGCTCGCCCGCGCCCAGCTTGCGCAACCCCGCCACCACGTCGGGGTGGGGCTTGTACAGCACATGCGCATCGGGGCAGGCCTCGCGCACCCGGCGCAGCAGCTCCAGGTTGGCCCGCACCCCGGGAGCTCCCCAGGTCAGCGAGGCATCGCTTTCCACCTGGCCCACCACCAGCACCACGCGCCGCGCCTGCGCGGGCCGGCGCCAGGCGCGCGCGCCCACGTTGTACTTGGTCAGCCCGGCCGCCAGCACCTGCCTGCGCAGCCCGCGCGCGCGCGCCAGCAGCTCCGGCCCGAACTCGGCATGCTGCAGCAGCCGCTCCAGTTCCGAGGGCCGCGTGGCGTCGTAGTACATGCCCCGCGGGTCCACCACCCAGGACACCGGGCGCACCAGCTCCGCGCCCAGCCCCACCGAACGCAGGAAACCATCCTCCAGGCGCAGCACGGGCATGTCCGGCGGCGCGGTCGTTGGCACCGGCGCCATGCCCCACAGCACCAGGGTGCCCAGCGGGGGAATCGCCGCGCCCTCGCGCAGGAACACCACCCGGCGCCCGGGAAAGCAGCGGGTGACAAAGCGGTGCTTCCAGACCGGAAAGGCGTGGACCAGTAGCGGATCAAGGGGCTCGATGGACATCGTGATTCAGGCGTGAACCCGCTCAGGCCTTCAGGTGCGTGAAGCGGGATCGCGGCAACAGTTTCCGGAACTCGCGGTCGAAGCTCACGAGGTGCTCTCCCGATTGCTCCACGGCAGCCGCCAGCCAGGCGTCGGGTAGCTCGTCGCCGACGAGCTGCTTGTCCAGGCACAACTGGCGCAGCCTGGCCCACTCGGGCCCCAGGGATGCCAGTTCGACGCCCGGGAATGCAAGCAAGGCGTCCACGAAGGCCACGGCATCGGCTGTCGGCGTGGGTCGCACGAAAATCTTCGCGCTGGTGACCAGACGCAGCCAGCTGGCCAGTACCGTCGGCATCAGGGTGAACGCGCCACCGTTCTCGGCCGAGGCGAGCGCCTGTTCCAGCCACGCGCGCGCGACCTGGTGGTGCGGATGGTCGCGGCGCGAGGCCGCGACCAGAACGTTGACGTCAGGCGTCATCGCCGAGCGCCGCCAGCAGCGCCTTGTTGCTGGTCGCCTCGACCCCAGGCACGAGGCCGTCACGCCCGTCGAAAACCGGCAATCGTCTGCGACGCGACCTGGCGCCCTCGGCGGGCTTGGATCGCAGGCGCAATTGCAACCCCTCTTCGATCAAGCGGGTCAGACTGGTCCGCTGCTGCACCGCGAGTACCTTTGCGCTGGCCAGCAACTGGTCGTTGAGATCGAGGGTGGTCTTCATGCGGGAAGTGTACAGATTTCTGTACGAACGGGATTCGCATCCTTCCGAGTCGTGCAGCGCGCACGGAATCAAATCTTGAGCGCCAAGCGCCCCGGGGCCCCGCAGCAGCCGGACCTGTGCTTGTCCGGCACAGGAGCCTCGCCGGAGCAGGCGGTTCGCGGGTTGCTGGAACGCGTGCTGGAAGCCGGCAAGATGTGAGTCCTTGCGTCGGTCCAGACCCTCCAGCAGCGGACGCGCCGGGGGAGATCGCGCATGCTGCGGGGCCCCGGGGCGCTTGGCGCTCAAGATTTGATTCCGTGCGCGCTGCACGACTCGGAAGGATGCGA
>DAIDHU010000230.1 GCA_027451915.1 Thiomonas sp.
CCCTGCCCCCGGTCCCGCAGGCTCCACAGGCGCACGACCGCCTCGGCCGCATCGGCACGCACGGCCACCTCGGCCTCGCGGGCGGCCAGGGCCGACGACTCGGCCGCGTACACGGCGGCGAAATCGCCCGTGCCCAGGCGATACGCGGCCCTCGCGTCGGCGGCGTTGCGCAGCGCATCGCGCTCGACATCGCGCAAGGCGGCCTCGCGCGCCGCCACCCTGCCCAGCGCGTCCAGGCGCAGCTTCGTGGAGGCCTGGTCCAGAGGCAGGGATCGCGCCGGGGGTGCGGCCAGGCGCGGCACCCCCGCGCCGTCGTCCAGCAGGTCGCCCAGGTCGTGGTCGGCCATGCCGCATTGACGCGCGAGCTCGGCGACGGCCACCGACAGCCTCTCGCGCTGAGTATCCAGCGCGCTCGCATTGACCCCCAGCATGGCCGCGGCCAGCCCGCCGTCCACGGCGCTGGCGAGGCCGGCTTCGCGACGCCAGCGCGCGATGTCGGCGTTGTCGCGGAATTGGTCCTGGAATCGCTGGCGCAGCGCGAGCACCGCCTGCAGGCGACGCAGCCTCAGGTAGGCCAGGGCCACCGCCTCGGCCTTGCGCGCGCGGGCCTCGGCCAGGCGCAGCGCGCCGGCCCGCGGATCCGGGGCGCGGTAGCCGAGCAGGCCCCCCAGCCATTCGCGAAAGCGCCAGCTCCACCGGGCGGAGCGGGCTCGCGCCGCGGACAGCGCGGCGGCCTGCCGCTCCAGCCGGGCATCCCGGGCCAGCGCGGAGTCGACCAGGCGAGCCAGCACCGGATCCCCGGCCTGGCTCCACCACCCCGAGGCAGGCGCCGCCTCGCCCCCGGCGCGAGCGGCGGCAAGGCCATGCCCGAGCGGCGCTCGCGGCGCGGCGCATCCGCCCAGCGCGCAGGTCAGCAAGAGTCCGGCCAGGAGGGCCAGCAGGTTCCAGACAAATGGGCTTCGCACGCTCGGTGGGCGTCAGGAGTGACGGCATCCGGGATTGTACGGGTGCGCGCGCGCTCGCTTCGAGCAGGGGCCGTTCGCCGCCGAGAAGCCCGTCCGCGGCCGCCCGCGACGCAAGCCGCGTGTGTCCGGGATAACTGATTGGATATCGACGCAAGCCATAAAGCGTATTTGCCCCCTAATGGGCCTTCTATAGCATCGTCGTCGCCGAGGCGTTTGGCGATGGATCGGAATCGTGTGCGGGGAATCATGCATACGGGTATTCCTCCAGGCCGTAAATGTCGCGGTTTCCCGCGCCGCCATGAGCGGACGATGCTTTGCAAAATGTTGCGTTTCATAACGATGAGGAGGAGACTTTCCATGGCTACAGAAAAACCCCGCCGAGTATTTGGCCCCGGACAGGAATCGCGGCGCAACCTGATCAAGACCGCGCTGGCCGGTGCGGCGATGAGCGCGACCGCCCTGCCGGGACTGGCCCAGGCGGCGGAAACCGGGCAATTTCCCTTCGCGGACCACCCGAAATGGCGCTTCGTGTTCGTGAACCACGTGACCACGAATCCCTTCTTCGTGCCTACCCAGTACGGCATCGAGGACGCCTGCAAGCTGCTCGGCTGTACCTACCAGTGGACCGGTTCGCAGAATTCGATCGCCACCGAGATGGTCAACTCGATGAACGCGGCCATCGCCTCACACGCCGACGCCATCGCCGTGTGCCTGGTGGATCCGCACGCTTTCAACGACCCGACGGACCGCGCTCTGCAGGCCGGCATCCCGGTGTTCTCCTACAACGCCGACGTGAGCGGCAACCATCGCCTGGCCTACATCGGCCAGGATCTGTACAACGCCGGCATGGCGCTGGGCGAGCGCATCGTCAGCCTGGTGGACTCGGGCGAGGTGGCCGGATTCATCGCCACTCCGGGCCAGCTCAACATCCAGCCGCGCCTGGACGGCGCGCGCGACGCCATCAAGAAATCCGGCAAGAAAATCACCTTGCACGAAGTCTCCAGCGGCGCCAAGGTGAACGAGGAGTTCTCGGCCGTCGAGGCCTTCTATCTGGGCCATCCCAACCTCAAGGGCATGTTCGCGGTGGACGCCGGCAGCACCGAGGCGGTGGGCGCCACCATGCGCAAGCACGGCCTGGCCAAGAAGGGCGTGAAGGCGGGCGGTTTCGACATGCTTCCCGGTACCCTCAAGGAAATCCACGAAGGCAACCTGGACTTCACCATCGACCAGCAGCCCTACCTGCAAGGCTTCTACACCGTGCTGGAAATGTTCCTGTACATGATGTCGGGCGGCCTGACCGGCCCGTCGGACATCAACACCGGCCTGAAGTTCGTCACCGCGAGCAGCGTCGGACCGTACCTGAACACCACCAGCCGCTTCGAAGGCAATTCGAAGGACCAGAAGCTCATTGCCCGCAAGGGACCGATCGGAGCGGTCTGAGCAACGATGAAAGCTGAAACCAACGTGAACGGATCGCGCGACGCCGGGACGGCGTCGACGCGACCCGCCTCGGGGGTGATGCAGGGGTGCCGGAGCATGCTCCGGCGCGCCCTCCAGTGGCGCGAGACCGGCATTCTGGCCGCGGTCGTGCTCCTGCTCGCCTATTTCCAGTTCGCATCCCGGTATTTCCTGTCCTGGGAGAACCTTGCAGTCCTCGGCCAGTACGCCGCGGCTCCCGCCATCATCGCCGCCGGCGAGGTCATGGTGCTGATTTGCGGCGAACTCGACCTGTCCGCCGGGCAGGTCTACGCCATGGCCCCTTTCGTCATGTACTTCGCGCAGCGCGCGGGAGCCCCGATCATGGTGGCCGTGCTGCTGGCGATCCTGGCGGCGGGTGTCGTCGGTCTGCTCAATGGCTTGATCACGGTGGGCCTGCGCATCCCCTCCTTCGTGACCACCCTGGGCATGCTGTTTTTCATCAACGGATTCAACCTCACGATCTCCGGCGGTTTTCCGGTACAGCCGTCCACCCACGGATTCATGGCCGTGGTGCTGGGCCAGAATGCGCTGGTCGACATCGTCTGGGCCGTGATCATCGCCATCGTGTTCCAGGCCTTCCTGACCAAGACCCGATGGGGCCTGCATACCCTGGCCACCGGTGGCAACCCCATCGGCGCGGCCGAAGTGGGCATTCCCATCGACGTGGTGCGGGTCGGCAACTTCGTGCTGTGCAGCGCGCTGGCCGGCTTCGCCGGCGTGCTCGACGCCTTTCGCATCGGCTCCATCGATCCCCTGGCGGGAGGCTCGCAGATCATGTTCATGGCCATCGCCTCCTCCGTCATCGGCGGCACCCTGCTCACCGGCGGATCCGGCACCGTGATCGGCGCGCTGCTGGGCGCCGTGGCGCTGGGAGTGCTCAAGGACGGCTTCACCATCCTCGGGGTCAGTGCCTACACCTTCGACATGATCCTGGGCGCGGCGATCGTGGTGACCATGTTCATGAACGTGCGCCTGAACCGCATGCGCGAACGGGGGAGCAAGTGATGTCCGATTCCGATTCCCGGCCCCAGACCGGCGCCGGCGACGATGACGTGCTGCGCGGCGAGCACCTGTCCAAGCGCTTCGGCGCGGTGACGGCGCTGCAGGACGTGAACTTCCGGCTGCGCCGCGGCGAAGTGCTGGCCCTGCTGGGTGACAACGGCGCCGGCAAGTCCACCTTGATGAAAATCCTCACCGGCTACCAGCAGCCCAGCAGCGGGCAGCTGTTCCTGGACGGCAAGCCGCTGAAACTCGAATCGGTGGGACATGCCCGCCAATGCGGCATCGAGACGGTCTACCAGGACCTGGCCGTGGTCAGCGGCCTGAGCGTGTTCCGCAACATGTTCCTGCGGCGCGAACTCACCCGTGGCGGCTTCCTGCGCATCCTGGACGACCGCACGATGCGCAGGCAGGCAGCCGAGCACCTGCGGCGCATCGGCATCGTCCTGCCCTCGGTGGATGTGGAAATCGCCAAGCTCTCCGGCGGCCAGCGCCAGGCGGTGGCCGTGGCGCGCGCTGTCTACACCAAGGCGCGCATCCTGCTGCTCGACGAGCCGACCGCCGCCATGGGCGTGCGCGAGAGCGCCCAGATCCTCGACCTGATCAAGCGCCTGCGCGACACGGGCGAGGTCTCGGTGATCATCGTCGCGCACAACTACGCCCAGGTGTTCGACGTCTGCGACCGGGTCAATCTGTTGCAGAACGGGCGCATCACCTTCGACCGCGACACCCGCGAAACCTCGATCCAGGAACTCACCGACATCGTGGTCAACGAGTATCGCCAGGCGCGCCAACCCGCCGCCGCGGCCTGAGGCGGCGCCAGAGCCGGGCTTGCCGTCCGGCTCTGGCGGGGGGTTCCTTCAGGACGACACCCAGCCCCCGTCGACGATGAATTCCTGCGCGTTGCACAGCGCGCTGTCGTCGGCGCCCAGGAACAGGGCCATGGCGGCCACGTGCTCCGGACGCACGCGGGTCTTGAGGAACTGGTTGGCGTCGATCACCTTCTCGGACTCGGCGTTCACCCACAGGCGCAGCTGGCGCTCGGTCATCACCCAGCCGGGAACCAGGGTGTTGACCCGGATGTTGTGCACCCCGAGGTCGCGCGCCAGGCTGCGCGTGAGCCCATGCGCGGCGGCTTTCGCGGCCGCGTACACCGGCACGTCGGCCGTGCCCATGCGCCAGCTCACCGAGCCGAAGTTGATGATGGAGCCGCCCCCCAGCTCCTGCATCTGCGGCGCCACGGCCTGCGCGGCGAAGAACATCGGGCGCAGGTTGACGGCGATGCGCTCGTCCCAGTAGTCGACGCTCACGTCCTGGATTCGATGCCGGTCGTCGCTGGCGGCGTTGTTGACCAGCACCGAGATATTGCCATGCATCCGGCGCGCGGCCTCGATGCAGGCCTGCAGCGCGGAAACGTCGCGGATGTCGCAATGCATGAATTCGGGACGAATCCCGGTCTGCGCATGAACCGATTCCACCAGCTCCCGACTGGCCTGCCCGGCGATATCCACGAAAACCACCCTGGATTTCTGGCGCGCGAAACCCCGGGTCAGGCTCGCGCCGATTCCGCTGCCCCCGCCCGTGATGAACACGCTGCGCCCCTCCAGACTGGGATAGACGGCCCCCTGATCGATCATGTCGCTTCTCCTTCGTGGTGTGTGTGACCGGTATTGGACCCGCGAAAACTCCCCGCGCGGATGTCAAAACCATGATTGCTGAATAAGGAAAGCGGCATTAACGCCCCCGGGCCTGGTTGCTAGCATCCTCCGACATGTTCCGATTCGAAAAACGGCCTCGCGCCGAGAAAGGCTTGAAGGGATGAACGACAGCAAGAAGCCGGCGCGACGCAGCCAGGCATGGTTCGGGCGCGAGGACCGCGACGGCTTTGTGTACCGCAGCTGGATGAAGAACCAGGGCCATCCGCACGACCTGTTCGACGGACGCCCGGTCATCGGCATCTGCAACACCTGGTCCGAGCTCACTCCCTGCAACGCGCATCTGCGCGAGCTGGCCGACTGGGTCAAGCGCGGTGTCTGGGAAGCCGGCGGCTTTCCGCTGGAATTTCCCGTGATGTCCCTGGGCGAGACCCAGCTGCGCCCCACCGCCATGCTGTTCCGCAACCTGGCGAGCATGGACGTGGAGGAATCCATCCGCGGCAACCCCATCGACGGCGTGGTGCTGATGATGGGTTGCGACAAGACCACGCCCTCGCTCATGATGGGTGCCGCGAGCGTCGACCTGCCCACCATCGGGGTATCGGGCGGGCCCATGCTCAGCGGACGCTTCCGCGGCGCCAAGCTGGGCTCGGGCACGGGGGTCTGGCGCATGTCCGAGGAAGTGCGCGCGGGCACCATGACCATGGAGGAATTCGTGGAAGCCGAGTCGTGCATGCACCGTTCGAAGGGGCATTGCATGACCATGGGCACGGCCTCGAGCATGGCCAGCATGGTGGAGTCGCTGGGCATGGCCCTGCCGGGCAATGCCGCGATCCCCGCGGTGGACGCGAGGCGCTTCACCCTGGCCCAGCTCACCGGCCGGCGCATCGTCGACATGGTGCGCGAGGACCTGCGCATGTCGCGCATCCTGCGCCGCGAGGCCTTTGTCAACGCGATCCGCACCAATGCCGCGATCGGCGGCTCGACCAACGCGGTGATCCACCTGCTGGCGCTGGCCGGGCGCATCGGCGTGGACCTGAAGCTGGAGGATTGGGACAAGCTGGGTTCGCACCTGCCCTGCATCGTCGACCTGCAGCCCTCGGGCGAGGCGCTGATGGAGGATTTTTTCTATGCCGGCGGCCTGCCCGTGGTGCTGCGCGAACTCGGCGAGCAGGGCCTGCTCGAACGCGACGCGCTGACCGTCAACGGCCAGTCCATCTGGGACAACGTGCGCGCCGCCGAGTGCTTCGACCGCGAGGTCATCCGCCCCTGGGACAAGCCCCTTCGCGCCGAGGCCGGCATCGCCGTGCTGCACGGCAACCTGGCTCCCGACGGCGCCGTGATCAAACCCTCCGCAGCCACGCCGGAACTGCTGCGGCATCGCGGACGCGCGGTGGTGTTCGAGAACATCGAGCATTTCCACGAACGCATCAATGACGAGTCCCTGGATGTGGACGAGACCTGCGTGCTGGTGCTCAAGAACTGCGGCCCGCGCGGCTACCCGGGCATGGCCGAGGTGGGCAACATGCCCCTGCCGCCCAAGCTGCTGCGCAAGGGCGTGCGCGACATGGTTCGCATCTCGGATGCCCGCATGAGCGGCACCGCCTACGGCACCGTGGTGCTGCACACCTCGCCGGAGGCCGCGGCGGGAGGGCCCCTGGCCCTGGTGCGCGACGGGGACATGGTCAGCCTCGACGTGCCCGCGCGCTCGCTGAGCCTGGAGATCAGCGACGAGGAGATGGCCACGCGCCGCGCGGCCTGGCAGCCTCCGGCGGCGCCCGGGCGCGGCTGGGCCCGGCTGTACGTGGACCATGTGCTGCAGGCCAACCGCGGCGCCGACCTGGACTTCCTGGTCGGCGGCAGCGGCTCCGAGGTTGCGCGCGATTCCCACTGAGGCCGCGGGCGCGGCCCGCCCGAGCGCGCGCGGGCGCGAAGGCTCAGGCCTGCGCCCGTGCCGCCGTCTGTTCGGCCGCCCGGCGCACCGCCTGGGTCAGCTGCATCGCGCCGGGCGACAGCCGACGCCCCTTCTGGCGCACGATTCCGATGGGCTTGAGGCTGAATCCGTCCTAGAAACGCAGCACATGAAATCGCCGGGGATCGAAGGCCAGTCGCGCCACGTCGCTGGAAATCGCCGTGATGGCGTCGGTGCGGCCGATGAGGGCCATCGACACCAGCACCGAGCGGGTCTCGATGGTCTGGCGCGGCAGCGCGACCCCGGTGCGCAGGAACTGCTCGCTGACGCGCTGGCGCAGCAGGCCATCGGGGGGCTCCAGCACCCAGGGATACTCGGCCAGGTCGGCCAGGCTCACCGTGTCGCGCGTGCACAGGGGGTGGCCCTGGCGACAGACAAAGCTGAGCTGCTCCTCGGCCAGGTTCTCGTAGCTGAAGCGGTTGCCCTGCAGCTTGTCGGGAATGCGCGCGAGCACGAGGTCGTACTTGCCCTCGGACAGGGCCTCCACCAGGCTCTGGCTGACGTCGGTGTCGATGGACACGCGCAATTGCGGCTGCTCGAGCTGCAGGCGCTCGATGGCCTGGGCCAGCAGGTCGATGCCGGGCGCCACGGTTCCGACCACCACGCGCCCGCTGTTGCCTTCGCGCAGCGCCGCCAGTTCCTCGCCCGCGTTGTCGAGCTCGGCGATGATGCTGCGGGAGTGGCGGATCAGCACCTCGCCATACCAGTTGGGTTCCACCCCGCGCGGGTGGCGTTCGAACAGACTGACGCCGAGCAGGTACTCGAGCTCGGCCAGCAACTTGGAGGCCGCCGGCTGGCTCATGCCCAGTTGCTCGGCGGCGCGATGGATGTTGCGATGTTCGTCCAGCGCGGCGAACAGCTGCAGATGGCGCAACTTGAGCCGCGCGCGCTGGAACCAGTCGCCATGTGGCGTGGTCATGGGCGTCCAATGCAGGATTTGCGAGATAACCGAATATAGATTGAAATCCGGCCAGATCGGGAGGAATTGTCATGCATGAAGTGGAATGCCTGTGGCAGGCGCGCACCCAGCTGGGCGAGGGCCCGGTGTGGGTGCCGGACCTGGACAGCCTGCTGTTCGTGGATATCGATGGCGCGCGCCTGCTGAGCTGGCGCCGCGGGGACGCGCGCCGGAAGGAATGGGCTGTCGCCGAGGCCCGCTGCTGGCTCATCGAGCGCGCCGACGGCGACGGCTTCCTGGCCGGTCTGCGCAGCCGCATCGTGCATCTGCGCCTGGACGAGTCCGGCCCCTCGGTGGTGTCCGAGTGGGCACGCCCCGAGGCGGGGCTGCCGGGCAATCGCTTCAACGATGCCAAGGCCGACGCCCATGGGCGCGTGTGGGCGGGCAGCATGGACAACGCCGAAAAAGCCGTCAGCGGCTCGCTCTACCGCATCGAGGGCCACGAGGTGCTTCGCGTGGACCACCCCTACGGCATCGCCAACGGCCCGGCCATCAGCCCCGACGGGCGCACGCTGTACCACACCGACACCGCGGCGCGCACCGTGTACGCCTTCGATTGCTCCCCCGATGGCGAACTCAGCGCCAAACGCGAGCATGTGCGTTTCGAGGGCGACGACGGCTACCCCGACGGCATGTGCTGCGATGCCGAGGGCGGGCTGTGGGTCGCGCACTGGGGGGCGGGCAGGCTCAGCCGTTTCCTGCCCGATGGCAGGCTCGAGCGGCGCATCGCCCTGCCGGCCTCGCAGGTCACCTCCTGCGCCTTCGGTGGCGAGCAACTGGACGAACTGTTCGTGACCACGGCGCGTCGCGGACGCGACGACGAGCCCCTGGCCGGCTCGCTGTTCCGGCTGCGCCCCGGGGTGCGTGGCCTGCCCCCCGCACGCTTCGGCAAGCCGCCCTCCCAGGAGACCCCGACATGAGCACCCCATCCTCCGCCGGCCTTCCGGCACTCGATCTGCAGGCCAGCCAGGTCCTGCCCACCGATCCAGGGGCCCTGCTGGTCGGGCGCGCCTGGCTGCCCGCGGCCGGCGGTCCGGCCGTGGTGACCCTGCGCGGTGACCAGGTGTTCGACATCACCAGCCGCGAGGCGCCGACGGTGCGCGACCTGTTCGAGGCCGCCGCCCCCCCCGCCCTGGCCGCCTCGACCCCCGGACGCAGCCTGGGCAGCCTCGATTCCCTGCTGCGCAACAGCGACGAAGCCTCGCGCGATCTCGGTCGGCCCTGGCTGCTCTCGCCCGTCGACCTGCAGGCGGTCAAGGCGGCCGGCGTGACCTTCGCCAGCAGCCTGCTGGAGCGCCTGATCGAGGAGCAATCCAAGGGCGTCCCCGAGCGCGCGGCGCAGCTGCGGCGCGACATGATCGAGCTGATCGGCACCGACCTGGCGCGCCTGGTGCCGGGCTCGGAGCAGGCCGAGGCGCTCAAGCGCAGGCTGATGGAACGCGCAATGTGGTCCCAGTACCTGGAGGTGGGCATCGGGCCCGACCCGGAGATCTTCACCAAGGCTCAGCCCCTGTCCAGCGTCGGCCTGGGGGCCCACGCCGGCATCCATCCGCGCTCGCGCTGGAACAACCCGGAGCCGGAAGTGGCCCTGGTGCTGTCCAGCGCGGGGCGCATGGTGGGCGCCACGCTGGCCAACGACGTCAACCTGCGCGACTTCGAGGGCCGTTCGGCCCTGCTGCTGGGTATGGCCAAGGACAACAACGCCAGCTGTGCCATCGGGCCGTTCGTGCGAGTATTCGACGCCAACTGGGGCGAGCTCGAGGTCGAAGCCCTGGAGCTGAGCCTGCGCGTGGTGGGAACCGACGGCTTCGTGCTCGAGGGTTCCAGCAGCATGGCGCGCATCAGCCGCCCGCCGCGCGCGCTGGCCGACGCGCTCATGTCCATGCATCAATACCCCGACGGCGCCGTGCTGCTGCTGGGCACCCTGTTCGCGCCCATCCAGGACCGCGAGGCTCCAGGCCAGGGATTCACCCATCACACGGGCGACGTAGTGACCATCCGCACCCCCGGGCTGGGCGCGCTGTGCAACCGGGTGATGCCCAGCGATCGCTGCGCGCCCTGGAGTTTCGGGGCCGGCGAGCTGATGCGCAACCTGGCCGCGCGCGGCCTGCTGTCCTGACGGACGGCGCCGAACCGCGGATTTTCCCTTCCATCCCATCGCGGCCGCCTCGGGCGGCACACACACCATGAGTACCCTGCCCTCCTCCCCATCCCACGCGCCGGGCGCGCCGGCCGAAGCCACCGCGGCCGACATCGACCGCGCCTGCCGCGCCGCGGCTTCGGCCGCCGCCGCCTAT
>DAIDHU010000231.1 GCA_027451915.1 Thiomonas sp.
GCGTCGGCCGACAGCAGGAACACCACGGCCGCCGCCGAGGGGATGAGCGAAAGGGTCAGCTCGGGCTCGGCGCCCAGCGCGTTCAGTCCCGGGGTGTCGAGTACGCTGATGCCCTGGGCCAGCAGCGGATGCTCGATGTTCAGCAGCGCATGGCGCCAGCGCGGGATCTCCACCTGCTGCGCGCCCTGCGCATCGGCGGCCGCCGCCTGCGCCGGGGAGGGCGCCGCGTCATCCTCGTCGCCCTCCGGCAGGTGGAAACCCAGTTCGCGGGCCCGGGCCAGCGGCACCATGACGGTGTCGCACAGGCTCTGCAGCGCGCGGCTCATCGCCACGGCGTCGTCGGCGGCGAAGCGGTGTTCCTGCCATTCCTGGGGGCGCGCCTTCCAGTCGCTGAGCAGGCGGGACTCCGCCCGTGTCTCGATGGGAAGCAGGCGCAGCGAGATCGGCTGCGCCGAATCGCTGAAGATCTCCACCGGGCACATGGTCGTGCGCCCGACTCCGGCCGGCAGCACACGCTGGCCGGTGGCGCCGAAGAACAGGGCATTGACCAGCTCGGACTTGCCGCGCGAGAGCTCGGCCACGAAGGCCAGCTGCACCTGGTCGCGCTGCAGGCGGCGCTCGAGCTCGCCAAGGGGCTCCTGCCACAGCGAGGGGTCGAGCGAACTGTCGGCCAGCCAGCCGGCAAGGGCGGTCAGGCGTGCCAGGCGCTGGTCGCGCCAGGCTCCGAAACGGCTCCAGGAAGGAGCTTGCGCGGGGAGGCGAATCGGCTGGTTCATCGGCATCGGGACACGGGCGCGGCTGCGCGCCGGCGGGGCGGGCGCGTGACACGCATAGCGTACCCCTTCGCGCCGGCCTGCGATACGGCCAGGCTCAGCGCCGCTGGCAGGAGGGGCAGAAATAGGTGCTGCGTTGGCCCTGCACCACATGCGCCAGCGGTCCCGCGCAGCGGCGGCAGGCCTGGCCGGCACGGCCGTAGACCAGGGCTTCCAGCTGGAACTGCCCATGGCTGCCGTCGCTGGAGCAGAAGTCGCGCAGGGTGCTGCCGCCGGCGCGCAGGGCCTGCTCCAGCGTGGCGCGCAGTTCCGTGGCCAGGCGGGCGCAGCGCTCGCGCGATACCCGTTTCCCGGGTGTGCGGGGGTCGATGCCGGCGCGGAACAGCGCCTCGCAGGCGTAGATGTTGCCCACGCCCGCCACCACGGACTGGTCCAGCAGCAGCAACTTGATGGCGGCGCGCCGGGGGTGCACCGCGCGCCACAGCAGCTCGCCGTCGAAGCCGGGGTCGAGGGGTTCCGGGCCGAGGTGGCTGAGCAGCGGATGGGGCGGGCCGGGCAGGCTTTGCCAGATCACCGCGCCAAAGCGGCGTGGATCGTTCATGCGCAGTTCGCCGCGGTCGGTGTGCAGCCGGAAATGCTCGTGGGGGCCGGGCTGGGACTGCGCGCAGGCCGGGGCCTGCAACCAGCGCAGCGAACCCGACATGCCGAGGTGCACGATCAGGCGCCCGCGCTGCAGGCCCAGCAGTAGGTACTTGCCCCGGCGCTCGATGCTGTCGATGCGCTGCCCGGCCAGGCTTTCCGGCGCGCATTGCAGGGGCCAGCGCAGGGGCTTGCCGAGCTGCGCGCCGCGTACCACGCTGCCGCGCAGCGGCTCCAGCAAGGCACGGCGCGTGACTTCGACCTCGGGTAGTTCGGGCATGGCGCGCATTGTGCTCCCGGGCCGGAATTTTCGCCCTTGCGGGGCCAGGGGTAATCAGTATGTTCAGTCATGAAATGTCGCAAAATATATGGAAAGGTAACAATCGTTAACAATGGGCGGCGGCGCCGTGGCTTGGTCCCCGCGCCGCGTCCGTTCCGGATCCAGGGACCGAAGCAGGAGGTAGTACATGTCTGGACGCAAGATCAGGGCACGCAAGGGCGTGCCAGCGCTCATCCTGGCCGGGCTGGGCGGTATCAAGAGCGCCGTCGCGGGCTGGTTCGCCCTGTTGCCCCTGTCTCTGCCGGGGATGATGGCGGGCGTGCTGTTGGCGCTGGGCCTGGTGGCCATGCTGATCTACCAGGCCAGGGCTCCAGGTGATCCCGGCGGACCCGGTGACGGCGGGGATACCGGCCAGGTCCAGCCCCGACCCGAGCCGGACCGGCCCGGGGGCGGAGGCGGCGCGGGCGGGGACGGGGACGAGCAGGGCCGGCGCGGCAGCCTGGAAATCCGCTTCGACGGTCCGGTGGATTTGCGCGAGTTGCGCTACTCGGTGCTCTATCACCCCGGAACGCCCGCGCGCCAGGGCGAGCGCCTGTATCTCGCCGGGGTCGGCGATGCGCAGGACCGGGTGCGCGCGGCCTCGAGCGAGCAGATCCGGCAGGACCCGGCCCGCTATCCCGCGCTGGCCCTCGAGCCGGAGCTGCTGTGCGGGCGCGGCTTCGCCTTCAGCGCCGCCAGCCCGACGTGCCACGGCACGGTGGCCGTTTCGCCAGGCTACGGGGACCTGCGCAGCACCCGTACCCAGTTGCGGGCACAGGCCTCCGAGGGCATGCCCTCGGGGCCCGGCGACGCCCCCGGCGCCGGCGCTGTGGTCACGGCGCAGGCCACGCTGCGCCTGACCAACACGTTTTTCGCGCTGAGCTCGGGGCCGCCGCGCTTCGAAGGCCGGCTGGTGCGCATCGAGCAGGATGAACACAACCCCGCTGCGTTCCTGCCCACGGCGCTGGCGCTGCCGGGGCCGGGAGCTCCGGCGCTCGAGAGCGTATCGCGCCTGGAGCTGTCGGCCGACCGCGGGCGCATGTACGTGCTCGCGGGCGATGCCCTGTACGCATGGCATGCCGGGCAGCAGGACCTGAAGCTGCTGTACCGATCCGATGCCCAGGAGCGCCTGCGCGAAGCCGTGGTCACGGACCAGGGGGTGTGCGTGGCCTACCTGCGCGAGCAGCAGTCGGGCATGCGCTGCCTGGCGCAGGACCGTCCCTACTGGGGGCCCTCGCAGACCTTCCCGCGCGACCTGCGCATCACCGACATGAGCAGCGCCGGCAACGCCCTCATGCTCGTCGGCACCGAGGTCGAGGATCCCGAGCAGTGGCGGGTGTATTTCGTGCCCGACGCCTCGCAGACCTGGGCCGAATTCCGCGAGCTGCCGCAGAACCGCTGGGACGCCCTGGCCCTGGAAGGTTCGGTGGGCCTGAAGGCCTGGCCCGGCGGGCGCCAGGATTTCCTGCTGTTCGGTGCCTCGCGGGAACTGGGCGTCTCGCAGGAATCGCGCCAGGCGTTCTGGCCCCTGGGCCTGGGGCAGCGCGGCGTGGACGGCGCCTACGCCTTTTTTGTCAGCCGGCAGCCGGTTCCCTTCCCGGCTCCGGAACACAGCGGGCATGCCTTGCGCGAGGTCGATGTCTGGCGGGGCGTCGCCCCGGGCGCGGTGCGGGTGTTCTCGCTGGTGGGCGGGATCGGCGAGGTCGACTACAGCATGCTGCTCGATCGCCCCATCTACTCGGGCAGGGTCAGCACCAGGATCGAATCCCTGCGCCTGGACACTCTGCGCCTGCTCGACGGCGCGGGCCGGGAGAAATTCCTGGCGGTGGCCGGGGTGGACATGGGCTTCCCGCGCACCTTCATCGCCATGTTGCGCTACGGCAATGCCGCCTCGCCGCCCCAGCTGCTGGGCAAGGTGAACCTGGCCGATCCCGCGCAGGCGCAGCGCTCCATGATGTTCCAGGCGAGGGTGCGGGCGATTCCCCAGAACACCCTGGTGCTGGCGCCGGCCTGAACCGGGCGCGGGCGCGCGAGCCCGGGGGAAGCCGCGGGCGGGGAGGGCCGCAGCGGGGGCCGGCGAGCCCGCCGCCCCGCTACACTGGAACGCCCGTCGTTACGCCTTTCACCGGCCCTTCGTCCATGCGGTCCATGCGGTCCAAGCGGTCCATGCGTCCAGTCGCTCTCGTCACCCCCTTGCTGGTCCTGCTGGTCGCGGCGTCCTCGATCGGGCGGGCCCGGGCCGAGCCGGCGACCCAACTCGCCGCGGTCGTGCACACGGCCCCCTCGCAGCAGTCGCGCGACGATGCCGAGCAACAGGCCCGCTGGTTCTACTCCACCTTGACGGGGGAGATCGCGGCACGCACCGGGCATCCCGACGTCGCCTACGCCGAGTTGCTGCGCGCCGCGCGCGACATGGATTCGGCGCCCTTGTTCGAGCGGGCCGTGCAGGTGGCCCTGGGCGCGCACCAGCCCGAGCTGGCCTTGTCGGCGGTCGGCGCCTGGCGCGAGCAGCAACCGGGCTCGGCGCGTGCCCAGGCCTGGCAGGTGCAATTGCTGCTGGGCCTGGGGCGCGACGCCGAGGCCGCGCCGGCCATCCAGCGCCTGCTGTCCATGACCCCGCAGCCGCAGCGCCCGCAGACGGTGCTCGCGCTGGGGGGCATGTTCCTGGGCATGGACGACGCGCAGCGCGCGCTGGCGCTGGCGCGTCGCAGCCTCGCTCCCTACGACTCCCTGGCGCAGACCCAGGCGGTGATCGCCCAGCTGCAGGTGCAGGTCGGCGAGCTCAGCGCCGGGCTGGCGCGCGCCGCGCGCGCCCTCAAGGCCGACCCCTCGCTGCGCCCGGCGGCGCTGCTGCTGGTGCAGCATTACAAGGCCGATCCGGCGCGGGCCGACGGACTGCTCGCCGGGTACATGGCCGCGCAGCCGGACGACGACACCCTGCGCATGGGCTGGATCGACGCCGCCACGCAGCAGCAGCGCGACAGCGTCGCGCTGACGCAATGCGAGGCCC
>DAIDHU010000232.1 GCA_027451915.1 Thiomonas sp.
CCCAGCCTGGGCAACCTCGAGTCGTACATCGCCGCCGTGAACCGCATGCCGATGCTTTCCCTCGAGGAAGAGCAGGGCCTGGCACGCGCCTGGCGCGAGCGCGAGGACCGCGAGGCCGCCGGGAAACTGGTCATGAGCCACCTGCGCGTGGTCGTTTCCGTGGCTCGCCATTACCTGGGCTACGGGCTGCCCCAGGCCGACCTGATCCAGGAAGGCAACATCGGGCTGATGAAGGCCGTGCGCCGCTTCGACCCGGAGCAGGGCGTGCGCCTGGTCAGCTACGCGCTGCACTGGATCAAGGCCGAGATCCACGAATACATCCTGCGCAACTGGCGCCTGGTCAAGGTCGCCACGACCAAGGCGCAGCGCAAGCTGTTCTTCAACCTGCGTTCGCTCAAGCAGGGCCTCGAGAGCTTCCACGACGCCGAGATCGACGCGGTGGCCGACAAGCTCCAGGTCAAGCGCTCCGAGGTCATCGAGATGGAGCAGCGCATGGGCGGCTCCGACGTGTCGCTGCAGCCCGCCGGGGACGACGCCTCCGAGGGTTTCTCGCCCATCGCCTACCTGAGCGACAGCAGCCACGAGCCCGACGCGGTGCTCGAGGCTCGCGGACGCGAGCGCATGCAGGTGCAGGGCCTGGAGCAGGCGCTGCAAAGCCTGGACGAGCGCAGCCGGCGCATCGTCGAGTCGCGCTGGCTGGCGGTCAACGACGACGGCAGCGGCGGGCGCACGCTGCACGACCTGGCCGCCGAGTACGGCGTGTCGGCCGAGCGCATTCGCCAGATCGAGGCGCAAGCCATGAAAAAGATGCGCAAGAGCCTGGCCGCCTTCGCCTGACGGCGCCAGGTCTGCAAGCGTGCGCGGCAGAGGCCTGGCCCGCTGCCCCGGAAGCCCGGCCCTGCCGGGCTTTCGCGTTTTCGGGCTCGCCGAATAAACCCCTGGCTGTATTCTGGTAAGCACCGAGTGCATCGGTGCATCGGCACCCGCATACTCCGCCCTCTATAAACAGGTGATTGCTGGGCCCGGCGTTCGTGCCGGGTCGTGCAGCCGCCACGCGGAGGCGGCCCGCGCGATCCGTGCCGCCATGGGCCTCAAGCCGGAGGAGAGTCGTCGATGTCGTTTCGTGCCTTGTTTCCGCGTTGCCTGCGCCTGATCGGCGCCGCCAGCCTGCTCGCCGCGTCGCAGGCGCACGCCGCCGACCCGGCGGTGCTGATGTCCGATGCCTGGGCCGGGCAGTTCTGCCAGGCCTGGAACCACAACCCCGGGCTGACCCAGGGGCTGGCCGGCGAATGGCTGCACGACGACAAGGGTCGCGGCTACAAGATCGTGCAGATGTACCGCGACGACTGCGGCGCCGCCAGCCGCGTCGAGCTCAAGATCGTGCCCGAGGGCGGCAAGGCCGAGTGCGTGTACGGCGGCTCGCCCAGGCTGGCGCCGGATTTCGGCGTCGACTTCCTGATGCACGCGACGACCGCCAACTGGGAAGCCATGGGACATGGCGACCCCGGCCCGATGTGGGCCATGATGAGCGGCAAGCTGCAGTTCCAGGGCCCGCGCCTGGTGGCCATGCGCGCGATCAAGCCCTTCAGCAGCTTCCTGCTGATGCTCGACAAGGTGCCGGGCTCGACGGCGACCTGCCCGGCGTCGGCCAAGGCCTCCTAGGAGCGAGGTGGCTGGCGGCCCCGCGGCCGCCGCCCACCGCCCGCTCAGAGCAGCACGATGTCGAACTGGTGCTGGTGGTAGGCCGGCTCGACCTGCAGCGCGATCGGCTTGCCGATGAAGTCCGACAACTCCG
>DAIDHU010000233.1 GCA_027451915.1 Thiomonas sp.
TCGCGGATTTCGACAAACCAGGTCGGGCTGGTCACGTTGATCTCGGTCAGGCGCGAGCCGATGATGTCCAGCCCCACCAGCAGCAGTCCGCGCGCGGCCAGCGTGGGGCCCAGCGCCTGCGCGATGGTCAGGTCGGACTCCTGCAGGGGCTGCGCGCGCCCCAGGCCGCCCGCGGCCAGGTTGCCCCGCGTCTCTCCGCCCTGCGGAATGCGCGCGAGGGCGAAGGGAACCGGCTCGCCGGCGATGAGCAGCACGCGCTTGTCGCCTTGCGCGATCTGCGGCAGGTAGGTCTGCGCCATGATGGTGCGCCGCCCGGTGTCGGTCAGGGTCTCGAGCACCACGCCCAGGTTCGCGTCGGGGGAGCCGTCGGGGCCGTTGCGCAGCCGGAACACGCCGGAGCCGCCCATGCCGTCCAGCGGCTTGACGATGACGTCGCCGTGCTCGCGCGCGAAGGCCCGCAGCGCCGCCGGATCGCGGCTGACCAGGGTGTCGGGGATGTGGGCCGGCCACTCGAGAATGGCCAGCTTCTCCGGGTGATCGCGCAGGGCGCGCGGGCGATTGAACACGCGCGCGCCTTCGCGCTCGGCCTGCTCCAGCAAATGCGTGGCGTAGAAGAATTCGCTGTCGAAAGGCGGATCCTTGCGCATGAGCACCGCGTCGAAATCGCGCAGGGCCAGGCCCAGCACCTCGATCTCGGTGAACCAGGGCCTCGCGCCGTCGAGCAGCTGGACGTGCCGGCAGGGCGCGCGCACCGCCTGGGCTCCACGCGCGTCGCGGCTCCAGCGCAGCTGGCGCGGCTCGCAGGCCCAGACCGAATGGCCGCGCCGCGCCGATTCGCGCATCATGGCCAGGGTCGAGTCCTTTTTCGGATTGAAGGTTTCCAGCGGATCGGCGACGAACAGCAGTTTCATGGCGACGGGCCCCCGTATGCGGGGGCGTGGTTCACTCGGATTCGGCCTCGGGATCGGTGCGCTCGAGCTCGTAGCTCGCGGCCACCAGCGCCAGGCGCGCGATCACGCCGTACATGTGGAAACGGTTGGGCCCGCTGGTGCCGGGCTTGGCTTCCGGATTGGTGACGTTGAACTGCTCGTCGAAAGCCAGGGGCACGAAATGCATGCCCGGGGAGTTCAGGTTCTCGCTGGGTCCGCGGTCGGCGTGCACGCGGTAGAAGCCGCCCACCACGTAGCGGTCCATCATGTAGACCACCGGCTCGCACACCGCTTCCTGCAGGCGCTCGATGCTGGGAATGCCTTCCTGGATGATGACGTCGTTGACCTGCATGCCTTCCTTGACCACGCTCATCTTGTTGCGGGTCTTGCGGTTGAGATCGCGCACCTCGCTGGCGTCGTGCACCATCATCACGCCCATGCCGTAGGTGCCGGCGTCGGCCTTCACCGCCACGAAGGGCTTTTCGTGGATGCCGTATTCCTTGTACTTGCGGCGCACCTTGGTGAGCACCACGTCGACCGCCTCGGCCAGCTCGTCCTCACCGCGGCGCTCCTGGAAATCGATGCCGCCGCATTGCGCGAAATAGGGGTTGAGCATCCACGGGTCCACGCCGATGAGCTTGGCGAAGCGCTTGACCACCGCGTCGTAGCTGCGGAAATGGGTGCTCTTGCGCCGCGTGGTCCAGCCCGCGTGCAGGGGCGGCAGCAGGTACTGCTCGAACAGGTTCTGCAGGTCCGCCGGCACGCCCGAGGACAGGTCGTTGTTGAGCAGGATGGTGCAGGGGTCGAAGTCCTTCGTGCCCAGGCGGCGCTTGGCGCGCACCAGCGGCTCCAGCAGCAGGCTGGCGCCGGTGGGCAGGGTCACGGTCTTGGGCTCGGTGATGGTCTCGTCGACCGTGCCCACGTGCACGTTCAGCCCCGCCTGGTGGAAGATCTGCGTCAGGCGCGCGAGGTTTTCCAGGTAGAAGGTGTTGCGCGTGTGCTTCTCGGGGATCAGCAGCAGGCCCTTGGCCTCGGGGCAGATCTTCTCGATCGCGGCCATCGCCGCCTGCACCGCCAGGGGCAGCATTTCCTCGGACAGGTTGTTCCAGCCCCCGGGAAACAGATTGGTGTCCACCGGCGCGAGCTTGAAGCCGCCATTGCGCAGGTCCACCGACGCGTAGAACGGCGGTTGGTGTTCCATCCACTCGAGACGGAACCAGCGCTCGATCGAGGGTTGGGCTTCGAGAATGCGCTGCTCGAGTTCGAGAACCGGGCCGCCTTCGGCGGAGACGAGGTGAGGGATCATGCGCAAGACACCTTGGAAACGGAGGCGGCCGGACAGGCCACGGATTTCGATTGTTGCAGAGCCGAGGCAAACGCGTGTGTCGTTACCTCGGTCCGCTTCGATTGTTCCGCATCCATGTGGGGGCGGCCCGGCCCCCGGACAAGGGGCTTTGCGCCGGGACAAGCCAGGCGAAAAAAAGCGCCCGGACCAGGCCGGGCGCTAAAGTCTTGCTCTGGAGAGAGGCCAAACGGCCCGGACCCGCGGGTCCGGGGTCATGCGGGGTAAGGCGCTCAGAGCACCTGTTCGCCGTGCAGGCTGATGTCCAGGCCTTCGCGCTCCTGCTCCTCGGTGACGCGCAAACCCAACAGCATGTCGACGACCTTGAGGATCACGAAGGTCACGATGGCGTCGTAGACGATGGTCACGGCCACGCCCTTGGCCTGGATCAGGAATTGCGCGGCATTGCCCTCGAGCACGCCGGCCGTGCCGCCGATGGCCTTGACCGCGAACACGCCGGTCAGCAGCGCACCCAGGATCCCGCCGATGGCGTGCACGCCGAAGGCGTCCAGCGAATCGTCGTAGCCGATCATCTCCTTCATGTACACAGCGGTCCAGAAGCACACCGCGCCGGCGGCCAGGCCGATGATCAGCGCGCCGGTGGGGCCGACAAAGCCGGAGGCCGGGGTAATGGCCACCAGTCCGGCCACGGCGCCCGAGCAGATGCCCAGGATGGTCGGCTTGCCGCGGGCCATCCACTCCACGAACATCCAGCTCAGCGCGGCCATCGCGGTGGCGATCTGGGTGGCCGCCATGGCCATGCCGGCGCGGTCGCTGGCGGCTGCGGCGGAGCCGGCGTTGAAGCCGAACCAGCCCACCCACAGCAGCGAGGCACCGATCATGGTGAGCACCAGGTTGTGCGGGGGCATCGGCTCCTTGCCATAGCCCACGCGCTTGCCCAGGACCAGGGCGGCCACCAGCCCGGCCACGCCGGCGTTGATGTGCACCACGGTGCCGCCGGCGTAGTCCAGCACGCCGTCACCACCCAGCCAGCCGCCGGGGCCCCAGACCATGTGGGCGATGGGCGCGTACACGGCCAGCAGCCACAGGCCCATGAACCACAGCAGCGCGGAGAACTTCATGCGATCGGCGAAGGAGCCGACGATCAGCGCCGGGGTGATGATCGCGAAGGTCATCTGGAAGGTCATGTAGGTGGTCTCGGGGATGGTGGGCGCCAGCGCGTTGGCCGCGTCCAGCCCCATGCCCGAGAGGAACAACCTGCTCAATCCTCCGATGAACCCGTTGCCGTTGGTGAAGGCCAGGCTGTAGCCGACGATCATCCACAGCACGGTCACCAGGCAGGTGATCGCGAAGCTCTGCATCAGCGTGGCCAGCACGTTCTTCTTGCGCACCATGCCGCCGTAGAACAGCGCCGGGCCCGGGATGGTCATCATCAGCACCAGCGCGGTGGAGGTGAGCATCCACGCGGTGTCGCCGGAGTTGATGAAGGCCGCCGGGTTCTTGGCCGCCGAGGCGGCCGCCACCGGGGCAGCCGGCGCGGCGGGAGCGGCGGCCGCGGGTGCCGTGGCGGCCGCGGGAGCGCTGGCGGTCTGGGCCAGTGCCGCGACCGGCGAGCCCAGCATGGCCAGGCTCAGGGCGATGCTTGCGAAGTACTTTTTCATGTCCTTGACCTTTCGGATGTGCTGGGCCGTCACAGGGCGTCGCCGCCGGTCTCGCCGGTGCGGATGCGTACCACCTGCTCCAGCGCGGAGACGAAGATCTTGCCGTCGCCGATCTTGCCCGTGCGCGCGGAGTTCTCGATGGCTTCCAGGGTGCGCTCGACCAGGGTCTCGGGCACCGCCGCCTCGATCTTCACCTTGGGCAGGAAATCGACCACGTACTCGGCGCCGCGATACAACTCGGTGTGGCCCTTCTGGCGCCCGAATCCCTTGACCTCGGTCACGGTGATTCCGGTCACGCCGATGCCCGACAGCGCTTCGCGCACCTCGTCGAGCTTGAAGGGCTTGATGATGGCCATGATCATCTTCATGGATGGCTCCTAGGATGGCTGGGAATCGGGCTCAGAACGAATACGCGGCAAGCAGCTCGAGGGAGGTCTGCTTGTCCTTCGAGCCGCCGTCGAAGATGGCCAGGTCCGACTTGTCCTGGCGCACCTCGGCGCTGAGCTTGACGTTCTTCACCGGCGCGTAGTTCAGCGCCAGGGTCAGCTCCTTGAGCTTGTTGGCCTGGCCCAGCGTGCCCGACACGAGGCCCTGCTTGTCGTCCAGGTATTCACCCCGTCCCGACAGGCTGTACTGGTCGTTGATGGCGTAGTTGGCGTACAGGGCGACGCCGTTGGCCTTGCCGCTGCCGGTGGCGAGGCCGTTGTAGTTGTCCTTGGTGACCAGGTCGACGTTCACGCCGAAGCTCAGCGCGTCGGTGGCGTTGAGGTTGCCCACGAGGTCAAGCAGCTGCTCCTTGCTCAGCACGCTGCTGTTGTAGTAGGACGAAGTGCCCGTGTAGTAGTAGGCCACCGAGTAGCTGAACATCTTGGTGGGGCTGCCCGAGGCGCCCAGCTCGACGGTCTTGGACGCGCCGCTGACCGGCGAGGCACGGTTGAAGCCGTCATTGACCCCGCCGCTGAGCGTGAGGGCGCCGTTGACCGCGTAGGAGGCGCGCACGCCGGTGTGGTAGATCGGCTCCAGATCGAAGAACAGCAGCGAGCGCGAGATCTCGTTGTTGGCGATGGGGCTGACCACCTCCATGCCCGCCAGGGTGGGCAGGCGACCGGCCAGCAGCGTCAGGTTGCCCTGGGCGTACTGCACGAAGGCGTTTTCCACGCCCAGCTGGCTGCCGCCGGGCAGGTAGGTGGCGTCGTTGCCGCCCAGCAGCGTGACCGAGGCGCCGAAGCCGCTGGTGGGCAGGTAGGCCGCCGTCAGCGAGGCCTGGTTGAGGGTGAAGCCGTTCTGCGTGGTGTCGAACTGGCGCTGCGCCGGGGTCGAGGTGTCGAAATGGGTGTAGGTGGTGGCGACATAGCCGGTCAGGCTCAGGCCGGGCGTGGCCGCGAGCACGGCGCCCAGGCTGGGCGCCGATGCGGGCGCCGCGGGGGCGGTCTGCGCGCTGGCCAGCACCGGACAGGCGAAGGCCGTCGCGAGGCAGGCTGCGAGGGTGGCTTTGTTCATCAGAAACTCTCCTCAGGGCGAAGCGGTTGGCGGGATTTCGGAATCAGCCGGGGAAACCCCGGTGTCGACATGGCACTGCAGCTTTCGTGCCAGGCTCGCGGCGGCAAACCCGTGGGAGTTTGGTGCGGGAACGGGGCCGCCGGGGCTGCTGGAGCCCATCGACGGTGCGCGGCGCTCCGCGGGAACGCACCATGACGGTGCAATGCCCCCGGGCGGTGCATGCGGTGCATGCGGGGCGGGGGGGCAAGGGTGGGCAGCGCGGGCGCCCGACCGTCCCGCGGGTGCAGTCATTGCGCTGGCAGGCATCGGCGCGACGCGCGGCGCGCGACAATAGGCGCCTGTGCATGACAAAGTCGCCGGACTTCCCCGGCGCACTGGACGGGACTTTCATGATGGACACCACGCCTCCCCCCGAACACTCCTCCTCCACGCCCCCGTCGCCCCGCGCCTTCCTGCGCCGCGCCGCCGAGGCCCTGGAGAACTCCCCCCTGAAGGATGTGCAGCGCAACGTGCGCGCACTGGCCCATTCGGCCGCCGGGCGCCTGGACCTGGTCACCCGCGAAGAGTTCGACGCGCTGCAGGCCATGCTCAACGCCTCGGCGCAGCGCGTGGCTCAGCTCGAGGCCCAGGTCGCCGCGCTGGAGTCCCACCTGGCCGCGGCGGCCCAGCGCGCCGCCGAGCAGGGGGCCCAGCCCCCGGTGGTCAAGGGCTGAAGGGCCGCGCGGCACCGGGCTTCGCGCAGCCATGCCCGTGGCCGTGGTCGCCAGCCGGGCCCTGCTGGGCCTGGAGGCGCCCGCGGTGCAGGTGGAAGTGCACCTTTCGGGCGGGCTGCCGGCCTTCGGCATCGTCGGCCTGCCCGAAGCGGAGGTGCGCGAGGCGCGCGAGCGGGTGCGCAGCGCCCTGTTGAACAGCCCGCTGCCCTACCCCAGTGCGCGGCGCATCGTCGTGAACCTCGCGCCGGCCGACCTGCCCAAGGAATCCGGGCGTTTCGACCTGCCCATCGCGCTGGGCCTGCTGGCGGCGCAAGGCCTCATCGACCCCGCCCGCCTGGAGGGCCACGAGTTCGCGGGCGAACTCTCCCTCTCCGGTGAGCTGCGCCCCGTGCGAGGCGCGCTGGCCATGCTGTACGCGGCGCGCTCGCAGGCATCGCCCACCCGGCGTTTCGTGCTTCCGCTGGCCAGCGCCCGCGAGGCGGCCGTGGCCGGGGCCGGCCAGTTGCTCGGCGCGCGCCACCTGAACGAGGTGGTCGCCTATCTGTGCGGCACCGCGGACGCCGATGCGCTGCACGTGCCGGCGCCGGCCGCGCCGGCGTGCTCGCAGGCGCCCGCGGCCGAGCTGGCCGACGTGCGCGGCCAGGCACTGGCGCGACGCGCGCTGGAAGTCGCCGCGGCGGGAGCCCATCACCTGCTGCTGGTGGGTCCGCCCGGCAGCGGCAAGACCATGCTGGCGCAGCGTCTATGGGGCCTGCTGCCGGCGCTGGACCCCGAACAGGCGCTGCAAAGCGCCGCGCTGCTCAGCCTGGACGGCGGCTTCGACCCCGAGGCCTGGGCCCGCCGCAGCCTGCGCAGCCCCCACCACGGCAGCTCGGCGGCGTCGCTGCTGGGCAGCCTGGCCGCCGGCCGGCTGCGCCCCGGCGAGGTTTCGCTGGCCCACCACGGCCTGCTGTTCCTGGACGAACTGCCCGAGTTCGACCGCCGCGCGCTGGAGGGCCTGCGCGAGCCCCTGGAATCGGGCTGCGTGCACCTGGCCCGCGCGGCACGCCGCGTACGCCTGCCGGCCCGGTTCCAGCTGGTGGCCGCGATGAACCCCTGTCCCTGCGGGCACCTGGGCGACGCGACCCGCGAATGCCGCTGCACCCCCGAGCAGGTGCAACGCTACCGCGCGCGCCTGTCGGGCCCGCTGCTCGACCGCATCGACCTGCGCGTGGAACTCAGCGCGCTGGCACCCGCCGAACTGTTCGAGCTTCCCCCCGGCGAGCCCAGCGCCACGGTGGCCGAGCGCGTGCGCCGGGCCGCCGAATGCCAGCGCAGGCGCCAGGGCCTGCCCAATGCCCGGCTCGAAGCCCCCGCGCTGGAGCAGCATTGCGCACTGCCGGGCGCCGAGCGGCGCTGGCTGGCCGAGGCCCTGACGCGCCTGGGGGCGTCGGCCCGCTCCGCGCACCGGGTGCTGCGCGTGGCGCGCAGCATCGCCGACCTGGCCGCCGAACCCCGCATCGGGCGCCCGCATCTGGCCGAGGCGCTGCAACTTCGCAGGGCGCTGGGCGGGGCGTAGGCATGGCGCGCAATCGGCTCGCTCGGCCGATTGCGCCCGGGTCCTGCGCGTGCCGCCGGCCGCGGACGGCAGCTCAGGCCGCCTGCAGCGCCTGCTCGAGGTCGGCGATCAGGTCGTCCACATGCTCGATGCCCACCGACAGGCGCACCATGTCGGCGCTCACGCCGGCGGCGGCCAGCTCCGCGTCGCCGAGCTGGCGGTGGGTGGTGGTCGCGGGGTGGCAGGCCAGGGACTTGCAGTCGCCGATGTTCACCAGGCGTGTGAACAGCTTGAGCGCGTCCTGCAAGCGCGCGCCGGCCTCGCGCCCGCCGCGCAGGCCGAAGCTGAGAATGCCCGAGGCGCGCCCGCCCATCAGGCGCTGCGCGATGGCATGGTCCGGATGGTCGGGCAGGCCCGCGTAGCGCACCCAGGCCACCTTGGCGTGCCCGCGCAGGTGGGTGGCGATGCGCAGGGAGTTCTCGCAAATGCGGTCCATGCGCAGCGGAAGGGTTTCCAGGCCCTGCAGCAGCAGGAAGGCGTTCATCGGCGACAAGGCCGCGCCCATGTTGCGCAAGGGCACGACGCGGGCGCGGGCAATGAAGGCGGCCGCGCCGAAGGTCTCGGTGTAGCTCACGCCGTGGTAGCTCACGTCGGGCTCCACCAGCAGGCCGAAGCGCTCGCGCTGGGCGGCCCAGTCGAAGCGCCCGCCGTCCACGATGGCCCCGCCCACGCTGTTGCCATGGCCGCCGATGTACTTGGTCAGCGAGTGCACCACGATGTCGGCGCCATGCTCGAAGGGGCGGCACAGATAGGGCGAGGGAACGGTGTTGTCCACGATCAGGGGCACGCCGGCCGCATGCGCCACGGCGGCCAGGGCGGCGATGTCGGTGACGTTGCCCAGCGGGTTGCCGATGCTTTCGCAGTACACGGCCTTGGTGCGCGCATCGATGAGCCGCGCGAAGGCCTGCGGGTCGGCCGGGTCGGCGAAGCGCACCTCGATGCCCTGGCGCGGAAAGGTGTGCGCGAACAGGTTGTAGGTGCCGCCGTACAGACGGCTGCTGGAGACGATGTTGTCCCCCGCGGCGGCGATGGTCTGCACCGCCGCGGTGATCGCCGCCATGCCGGAGGCCAGGGCCAGCGCGGCCACGCCGCCCTCGAGCGCGGCGACCCGGGCCTCGAGCACCGCGGTGGTCGGGTTCATGATGCGGGTGTAGATGTTTCCGGCCACCTTCAGGTCGAACAGGTCGGCACCATGCTGGGTGTCGTCGAAGGCGTAGGAGACGGTCTGGTACACCGGCACCGCGACCGCGCGGGTGGTGGGGTCGGGGGTGTAGCCGGCATGCACGGCCTGAGTTTCAAAGCGCATCGGGTTCTCCTGACAAGGGGCTGGGGGGAATCTCGAAATCCGCCTCGGCGTCGCGCGCCGGGGTGCTGCGGCGTCCCGCGCCGAAATACGCCGACGGCGTGGTGCCGAGGGCCAGGCGGAAGGCCTTGATGAAGGCGCTGACGCTGTCATAGCCCAGCGAGAGCGCGACATGCTTGACCGCCTGTCCGGTGGCCAGCCATTCCAGGGCCTGGGTCAGGCGCGCCCATTGGCGCCACTGCCCGAAGCTCATGCCGGTCTCCTCGACGAACTTGCGGCTCAGGGTGCGCGCGCTGATGTCGGCGTAACGGGCCCATTGCTCCAGGCGACGCCCGCTGGCCGGGTTGGCCAGCAGCGCGCGCGCCACCGACAACAGGCGCTCGTCCTTGGGCCAGGGCAATTGCAGGGCCTGCGGCCCCGCCTGATCGAGTTCGTCGAGCAGCACCTGCAGCATGCGCCGCTGCGCGGGCTGCAGCGCCGCGGCGGGGTCCCAGTCCAGCATGCGTTGCATCAGCAGCGAGGCCAGCGCGCTGGCCTCGAACTGCGCCGGATGGGACGGCAGCGCCGCGCAATGCCGCTGGGCCAGGAACACGCCCACGCCAGCCGTGGGGCCGAAGGACTGCACCGTGTGCGCCTCGCCCGGCGGCATCCAGCCGATGCTGCGCGGGCCCGCGATCACGCGTCCGCGCTCGGTCTGCACGGCCACCAGGCCCTCGGTCAGCAAAAACAGAACCCCGCGCGGCATGCTCGCGTGGCTGTTGTCCAGCGGCGCGTCGTTGCGCACGCGGATGGCGATGAGTTCCGGGCCCGCCGGGTCGTGCACGAGTCGGTGGAGCGCGTCGGGGATACCCATGGAAGTTCGGCCCGATGACAATCCGGGCAGAGATTGGCGGAAATGCGATATTAATTGGCTGGATCAAGCAACTTTGCCATGGGGCGAAACCCTACTATGCGCAAGGATTGCCTTCCCGATTCCGGATTCCAGGATTCCTGCACATGCTCCGCTCGTCCGTTCCCCCGCGCGCCGGCTGGTCCCTTCTGGCCGCCGCGCTGCTTGCCGGCTGCACCACGGTCGGGCCGGATTTCAAGAATCCGGCGCCGCCCAAGGTGGCGGCTTACACCGCCGGCGCGCTGCCCGCGGCGACGGCCTCGGCACCGGGCACGCTGGGCGGCGCGCAGCATTTCGCGGGCTCGGCCACGGTGTCCGAGCAGTGGTGGACCGCCTTCGGCTCGCCCCGGCTGGACGACTTGATCCAGCAAGCGCTGGCCAACAGCCCGAGCCTGCAGGCCGCGCAGGCCACGCTGCGCCAGGCACGGGAAACCTACCGCGCCCAGGCGGGCTCGACCCTGTACCCCACGGTCAACGCCAAGCTGGGCGCCAGCCGCAACGAGGTCAACTCCGCCCAGCTCGGCCAGAGCGGCAACACGCAGCGTATCTACAACCTGTACAACGCGGGAATCGGGGTCAATTACAACCTGGATCTGTTCGGGGGTAACCGGCGCGCCCTGGAAGCGCTGGCCGCGCAGGCGGACTACCAGTCCTACCAGCTCGCGGGGGCCCGCCTGACCCTGGCGGCCAATGTGGTGACCACCGCTTTCGCGCAGGCCCAGCTGGGCGCGCAGATCCAGGCCACCGAGGCCATCGCCAAGGCGCAGGCCGACGAGCTCGGTATCACACGCAAGCGCCTGGAGCTGGGCGCCGCCTCCAAGGTGGAGGTGCTGAGCCTGCAGACCCAGTACGAGCAGACCCTGGCCAGCCTGCCGCCGCTGCGCAACAAGCTGCAGCAGGCCGACCATCTGCTGGCCGCCCTGCTGGGCGAGGCCCCGGGCCAGGCCCGCATTCCCCATTTCGAGCTCTCGGATTTCCGGCTGCCGGCCGACCTGCCGATGGTGGTGCCCTCCGAGCTGGTGCGTCAGCGCCCGGACGTGCAGGCCTCCACCGCCCTGCTGCACGCGGCCACCGCCCAATATGGCGTGGCGGTGTCCAACCTGTACCCGCAGATCAACCTCAGTGCCACGCTGGGCACGCAGGCCCTGACCACCGGCGCGCTGTTCGGGCCGGGCTCGATGGTGTGGAACCTGGCGGGCGCGCTGGCGCAGCCCCTGTTCAACGCCGGGCTGCGCGCCGGGGCCAGCGCCGCCGAAGCCAACCTGCAGGCCGCCGGCGCCAACTACCGCGCCACCGTGCTGCAGGCCCTGCGCAACGTGGCCGACGCTCTGCGCCAGCTGGACAACGACGCGCAGACCCTGCAGGCGCAGACCGCCGCCGACGACGCCGCGCAACAGTCGCTCCAGCTGGTGCAGCAGCAGTACAGCCTGGGCGCGGCCAGCTACCTGCAGTTGCTCACGGCACAGCAACAGGCGCAGAGCGCGCGCATCCAGCTGCTGGCCGCGCAGGCCGCGCGCCTGTCCGACACCGCCGCGCTGTACCAGGCCATGGGCGGCGGCGTGCTGGGCCCCGCACCGGCGAAGGGGAAGGCGACGGTTTCCTGAGCCGCTTGTCCCTTCGTTCCCGCAAGTTCCGAGTACGGGCGTCACGGCGCCCGCGAACCCCAGACCTGCGCCGCCCCGGCGGCGTGGATTCGATGATTGGCAGCATAAGACGCATACGCACATGTCGACGACAGGACGCACCACCCTACGCATGATCATCATGCTGGTCATCGCCGCCGTGCTCATTGGAGCCGTGACCTGGTTTCACCTCTTCAAGGGGCACATGATCGCCAAGTACATGAAGGCGATGTCCAGCCCCCCGCAGACCGTGTCCACGGCGGTGGCCAGGCTGGAGACCTGGCAACCGACGGTGGAGGCCCTGGGCACGCTGCGCGCGAGCCAGCAGGCCAGCCTGAGCACCCCGGTGGGCGCGCTGGTCACGGCCATCCGCTTCGACTCCGGCGAGCATGTGCGCGCGGGCCAGGACCTGGTCGAGCTCGACCCGGCGCCGCTGCGCGCGCAACTGCAGCAACTGCAGGCGCAGGAGCACCTGGCGCAGCTCAACCTGCAGCGTGATCAGGCCCAGCTCAAGGTGCAGGCCGTCAGCCAGGCGGTGGTCGACACCGACGAGGCCACGCTGCACGCCGACCAGGCCGGCATCGCCGCGCAAAAGGCCCTGCTCGCCCAGCACATCATCTCGGCGCCCTTCGCCGGGCGCCTGGGCCTGCGCCAGGTCGACCTGGGCCAGTACCTCGCCCCCGGCGGCGTGGCGGTGACCCTGCAGAAGCTCAATCCGATGCAGATCGACTTCAACGTGCCGCAGAACCAGATCGAGCTGATCCACGTGGGCATGAAGGCCGAGCTGAGCACCAACGCGGTGCCGGGCAAGACCTTCCCCGCCAAGGTGATCGCCATCGAGCCCCAGGTGGACACCGCCACGCGCAACCTGACGGTGCGCGCCGAAGTGCCCAACCCGGGCGAGAAGCTGCTGCCCGGCGTGTTCGCCAGCATCCGCCTGGACCGCTCCCAGCCGCAGCAGTACCTGACCCTGCCCAACGCCGCGGTGATCTACAACCCCTATGGCGAAACCGTCTACGTGGTCAAGGATGAAGGCAAGGGCCCGGACGGCAAGCCGCGCCTGGTGGCCGAGCAACGCTTCATCACCACCGGCGCGCAGCGCGGCGACCAGGTGGCCATCCTCAAGGGCCTCAAGCCGGGCGACACCGTGGTCACCTCCGGCCAGCTCAAGCTGCGCAACGGCACCCCTTTGCTGATCAACAACAGCGTCGAGCCCAGCGACAGCCCGGACCCGACCGTCCCCGATTCCTGATCCGCCCCAGGCCCCAGGCATGAGCATGAACAAGAAATTCACCGACATCTTCATCGAGCGCCCGGTGCTGGCCACGGTGGTCAGCCTGGTGATCCTGGTGCTCGGCTTGCGCTCGGCAGGGCTGCTGCCGGTGCTGCAATACCCGTACACCGAGAACGCGGTGGTGACCGTCACCACCGCCTATCCCGGCGCCGACGCGGCCACCGTGGCCTCGTTCATCACGACGCCGCTGGAGAACTCGATCGCGCAGGCCAACGGCATCGACTACATGACCTCCACCAGCGTGCAGGGGGTCAGCACCATCACGATCAACCTGCGCCTGAACTACGACCCCGACAAGGCGCTCACGGAGATCAACACCAAGGTCAACGCGGTGCTCAACCAGTTGCCC
>DAIDHU010000234.1 GCA_027451915.1 Thiomonas sp.
ATCTCCTCCACCAGGCGGGTGACCTCCGCGGCGGCCTCGACCTGCTCGGGCTGGCGGGCGTGCAGCGTGTTGCCGGCGCTGGCGATGACCAGTTCGCCCACCAGGTCGATCAGCGCATCGAGCTTGTCGGCTGCCACGCGCAGCATCTGGCCCTCGCGGCTGCGGCGCTCCTTGGCCTGGCGCTGCTTGTCCAGCGCGGCCTGCACGATGGGCTCGTGGGTGGCGCCTTCGCGCACCAGGATCTGGCCCAGCGGCTCGCGCTCGCCCTGGGGCAGGAGCTGCGCGCCTTGCTCCTGCTCGCGCAGCGCATGGTCGAGTTCATGGCGGGTCAGCGTGCCGACCTGCACCAGGATCTCGCCCAGGCGAAGTTCGTCCTCGGGCAGCGAGCGGATGAGTTCGACATACTCCGCGATGCGGCTGTGCGCCGGCAGGATGCAGATGTCGCTGTCTTCGCGCACGAACTCGAACACCGCCTCGATGTCGGCCTTGCTCGCCTCGCTGCGGAAATTGATCTCGAAGCCCAGATAGCAGGACTCCGGATCCAGTTCCGGCAGTGCCGGAAGCCCGTCGTCCAAGGTGGCCAGCGCGACGATGTCGCCCAATCCGCGCAGGTAGCGGATGAAGGCGAGAGGATCCATGCCGTTGCGCAGGCAGTCGCGCCCGAATCGCAGGGAGATGTGCCAGCTTGCCGTGCTGGCTTCCTGCGGCTGCAGACGAACGACCTTGTCCTCGCCCTGGGGCGGCTGCGCGTGCACGGTCACGGCGCCGCTGGCCGCAGGCTCGCCAGCCGCGCGGGAGGGGGACGAAGCGCTGGCGGGGCCGGAAGCGGGCCCCTGTGGCAGGCCCGACGGCGCCTGCAGGCTTTGCAGGCGCGCCACCAAGGCCTGTTCGTTGGGGCCGGGCTGCAGCCCGTCGCCCCCCTCGGCCACGGACTCGATCAAACCCGCCAGGTGGTCGCGCGCATCCAGAAGGGTGCCCACGACGGCATCGTCCGCCGCCACCGCGCCGGCGCGCATCTGGTCCAGCAGGCTTTCCAGGTGATGGGTGAAGCGCACCACGCCGTCCAGCCCGAACAGGCCCGCGGAGCCCTTGATGGTGTGCGCGGCCCGGAACAGCTCGTTGACCATGTCCGGATCGGCGCCGCCCTCGAGCTGCAGGAGACTGTGTTCCATGCCGGAGAGCAGGTCGCGCGCCTCGGTGATGAAGGCCTGCAGCGCCTGCAGCATCTGCTGCTCGAAACTCATGCCCGGGCTCCCGCCGTCTCGACCACGGGGTCGCCGAAAAAGCCCAGCAGCTGGCACAGTTCCAGGGTTTCCAGCAGCGCCGGGCTGTGCGCCACCAGGCTCAGGGCCCGGCCCTGCGCCGCAGCCGCCCGCTTGGTGGACATGAGCAGTTGCACCCCGGAGGTGTCGATCTCGTCGACTCCGGAAAGGTCCAGCTCCAGGCGCTGGCGCGTGCGCAGCAGTTCCAGCAGGCGTTCGTGCAACTCGCCCGCGGCGTAGATGTCCATGGAGCCGCGCAGCTCCACGCGTCCGGGCGCAATGTCGTCACGCGTCAGCACTTCCATGGGGGATGGGCTCCAGGCGTTCGGGTTCGGGGCTTCAGGCGGGCATGAGCTTGGCCACCGCGGCCAGCATCTGAGCCGGTTGGAAGGGCTTGACCACCCAGGCGCGCGCGCCGGCGGCCTGACCCTCGGCCTTTTTCTCGGCCTGGCTCTCGGTGGTCAGCATGATGATCGGAGTGAACTTGTAGTCGGGCTTGCTCTTGACCTGGCGCACCAGCTCGATGCCGTCCATATTGGGCATGTTCACGTCGCTGATGATCAGGTGCACCTTGCGGCCGTCCAGCTTGGACAGCGCGTCGACGCCATCGCAGGCTTCGATGACCTCGTAGCCGGCGCTGGAAAGGGCGATGTTCACCACCTGCCTGAGCGAGGCGGAATCATCGACGATGAGTATGGTCTTGGACATTTCGACAGGCTAACGCGGAGATATTGCGGACGCAACGGTTTAGAAAAAGGTGATCTCGTCGTCGCTCCCGGATGAGGCGTCGCTCTGGGCCCCCGCATGGGCCAGGCGCTGCTCCTGGGTCGTGTAGCCCACGGCCAGGCGCGCCAGCATGGCCTCGCCGTCGGGCATGGACGGCGAGGTGGCGAACTCCCGCGACAGGTCCTGCAGGGCGCGCGCGGCATGGTCCAGGATCTGGCTCACGCGGTCGCCGAATTGCAACGCCACCATGACGCGGGATACTTCCTGTTGCGCCTGCTCGCCCTCGGCGCGCAGCGTGGCCGCGGCGCGCCCCTGTTCGGCGGCCAGTTCATGCAGGCGCCCGAGCACGCCCTGGACCGCCTGGTCGGTGTCGGCGAAGGTCTGTTTCTCCTCCTCGGTGGAGCGCATCGCGGCCTGGGCCATCGCGCGCATCTCGTTGCCGATGGCACTGACGCGCTCGGCCATGTCCTGGCTGGTCTGTCGCGACTGCGCGGAGAGCTTGCGCACCTCCTCGGCCACGATGGAAAAACCCCGCCCGTGCTCCCCGGCGCGGGCGGCCTCGATGGTCGCGTTGAGCGCCAGCAGATCGGTCTTGGCCGCCAGCGCGGCCACGCGCTCGACCAGGCCTTGAAGCGCGCTGGCATGGGTGGTCACGCCCTGGGCCTGGCGCGCCGCCTCGTCGCGGCGCCGCAGCGCCACACGCAGGTTCTCCACCACCTGCCCGAGCTGCTCGCGGCTTTGCGAGAAGGCCTCGGCCACCCCGGTGCCCGCCTGCGCCGAGGCCGCCGCGTCCGAGGCGCGCATGGATTTCTCGAAACTGGCGTGCAATTGCGCGAAGCGGCGGCTGAGATCCAGCACCGCGGAGTCCATCTGCTCGCGCGCGCCCTGCACATGCTGCGAGAGCAGCTCGAGCGCGCGCGCCGCGGGGGAGGCGTCTGCGGTCGGAACGGAGTTGGCGGCTTCTG
>DAIDHU010000235.1 GCA_027451915.1 Thiomonas sp.
GTACCCAGCGCCTACCAGGCCGACCCCTTCGCCCAGGCGCGGGTGGCGGATCACGCGAGCATGCAGCCGGTCAGCCTGCGCGCCTCGCAGACCGTGGACGAATTGCGGGACTGGCTGCGCCAGCAGGGCAGCCAGGCCCACCAGGGCTATGCCCTGGTGGACGAGGCCGACCGCGTGGTGGGAGTGCTCACGCGCCGCGACCTGGCACGTCCCGGGCTGGACCCGCAGGCCACGCTGCGCAGCCTGGTGAGCCGCGTCCCGGTGGTGGTGCGCTGCGAGGAATCCCTGCACGAGGCGCTCAACCTCATGACCCTGCATGGCGTGGGCCGCCTGCCGGTGGTGGATGATGCCGACGGGCTCACGCTGCGCGGCATGCTCACGCGCAGCGACGTGCTCGGCGCCTGGCGCCAGCGCGCGCTGCACGCCACCCGACTGGGTCACTGAGCCCGTGTTCCGGCCCCTGAAGACCTGGTCGTGCGCCTTCGAGTCCGAGAGCCCGGCCCTGGCGCGCGTGGGCCGGGCCTCCTGAGCGCGGCTCAGGAGGGGGGCTGGGGCGTGTCGGATTCCCGCGGGGCGTCGAGCCCGAAATCCATCCAGTCCTCACCCAGCAACTCGGCCGGGTGCTGCGTGCGCTCCGAGCCGTTGCCGCAGCGCATCGAATCGGCCGGGCAGTAGCGCTCGCAGCCCCAGCACACCCGTTCCGGGTGGGCCGGATGCAGCGGAAACTTCTTGGTCATGGCCGCTGGCTCCAGCTGCCTCGCGTCTACTCGAAACGCGGGAACAGCAGGTTGTTCTCGATGTGGATGTGTTCCATCAGGTCATCGCGCAGCTTGCGCAGCCCGGCGTACAGCGAGGCCCAGGTGTTGCATGCGTCGGCGGGCTCCTGCATGTCGCGGGTCAGCGCCTGCAGGCCTTGCAGCGCCTGCCCGTGGCCCAGGTGCTCCTCGCGCATGCGCTGGATGGGGGGGCGCAAGGGCGCCTGGGGCGAGCGCGCCATCATCGGGAACAGGATGCCTTCTTCCTTTTGCATGTGTTCCAGCAGTTCCCGCTGCATGGCGCGCAGCTGCTCGGCCAGGCCGGCGGGAACCTCGGGGTGCTCGCGGTGCACGCGCTCGACCTTGTCGGCCAGGCGCACCAGTTCCGGCAGTTCACGCCGGTGCACGTCGTGGAATCGCGTGATGATGAACTGCACCAGTTCGGCGGGCTGCTCGGGCAGGGGCGAGCCGGGCGGCGGCTGCAGCGCGGCAAGCTCCTCGCATACGGCCTCGGCGTCGATTCCGCGAGCCTGCGCGGCCTCGCGCAGCGTGGCCTTGCCGCCGCAGCAGAAGTCCAGGCGATGGCGCAGGAACACCGCGGTGGCGCCGGGGATGTCGCGCGCCAGCGCGCCCAGCGGGCGATCGACCGCGCCGACGGACGGCGTGGTCTCCAGGGGGAATGGGGTAGACATTTCAACAGGTCCCGACACGTAGAATGGATTCCACTATAGGCAGTGCCCGGTGCGCGGCCCATACTTCCGAAGAAGGAGTCCAGGCGGGGGATGCGCCTGGCGCCCTTCAGACGTCCATGAGCCCACATCGCTGGACCCTGAGTTCCAAGATCTCGCTGTTCGCCGGCGTGTTCCTGCTGCTGTCCCTGCTTTCGGTGGGGGCCACGCTGTGGATCTCCTGGAAACTGCAGGGCGGGGCCGGCGCGGTCAACGTGGCGGGCCAGTTGCGCATGATGAGCTACCGGCTGCAGCTCAGCGCCGTCGAGCCCGGACGGGAGCGGGTGCCCGCCGAGATCGCCCGCATGCAGCGGGCATTGGATCTCCTGCGCCGCGGAGATGCCCGACGCCCTCTGGCGGTACCCTGGGATCCGGACATCCGTGCGCGCTTCGGCCTCGTGCGCGAGGACTGGAGGCGCCTGCGCCCGGGCTGGATCGGCCAGGCTGGCGCAGCCGCGGTGGGGCGCGCGCAGGTCGACCGTTTCGTCGGCGACATCGATGGTTTCGTGGGGGCCATCGAGCAGCGCCTGGATTTCTGGACTGCCCAACTGCATACCGCGCAGATGGCCATGGGCGGGTTCGTCCTGGTGGCCTTCATGGCCATGTTTTTCCTCGCCTATCTGCATGTGCTGGAGCCGGTGGGTCAGCTCGCGCGCGGCGTGGAGGCGATCGCCGCCGGCGACCTGGGCGTGCGCGTGCAGGTGGGCAGCAGCGACGAGCTGGGGGACCTGGCACTGGGCTTCAATCGCATGGCCGCGCAATTGCAGGCCGTGCACGGTGAACTGGAAGCACGGGTGCGCCAGAAGACGGCCGCGCTGGAGACCGAGCGCCAGCGCCTGCTCGCGTTGTACGAGGTCAGCGCCCTGGTGTCGCGCGCGCCGAACCTGGAAGAGCTGGCGCATGGTTTCACGCGGGCCGTGCAGCGTATCGCCGGCGCCGACGCCGCCGTGCTGCGCTGG
>DAIDHU010000236.1 GCA_027451915.1 Thiomonas sp.
CAATATTCGATCAACGTGGCCAGCTACGCCACCGAGCGCGACGGCGTGCTGCTGACCCAGCCCGTGGCGCCCGGGGCCTCGCTGCATGTCATGTCCGCCAACCAGGCCACGCGCGACGCCGGCGCGAACGCCCTGCGCAAGGCCTTGCTGCGCGCCGCCACGAGCAAGCCTGCCTTCGTGCTCGTGCATGATTGCGCGCTTCGCGCCGCGATCCTCGGCAGCGAGACCGCCGCGGCCGAGATCGGGCACATGACCCGTCTGGCCGCGCAGGCTCCCCTGGCGGGCTTTTGCAGCTTCGGCGAGGGCGGCATGGCCGACGACGGCGTCAGCCGTTACAACAATGCCTCGGTCTCCGTCCTGGTACTGGGCCGGGACTTCTCCCGCTCCGCCTCCGTGGCCCGCGAGAACAGTCGCCTGCGCGAGGAGCTGCATGCGCTGTCCGAGCTCAGCCTGTTCGATCAGGCCCTGCGCCAGACCCAGGATGCCTTCGCCATCACGGGACCGGATCTGCGCTACCGTTTTGTCAATCCGGCCTTCACGCGCCTGTTCGAATACACCGCCGAGCAAATCGTGGGCCAGGGCCCCGAGGCGCTGCGCCCGCCCGACGGCGACCCCACGCGCGACGCGGCCGCGCTGGTGCGCGAGGCGGTGGCGAATGGGGCCTTCCATGGCGAAGTGCTGCGTCGATCGCGCAGCGGCCGGGTGTTTCCGGTGCTGATCTCCCTGAATGTGCTTCGAGACCCTCAACGCGAGGTCCGGGGATTCGTCTGCTCGTACAGCGATCTGAGCGAGCGATACGAGGCTGAACGCGCCTTGCACCAGGCCGCTGCCCGGCTGGAGCTGGTCAATGCGCGCCTGGCCACGGCGATCAGTGCTTCGGGCCTGACCTTGTGGGATTACGACGCCGAGCATGCCCTGCTGCACCTGGGCGAGGGCGCGCCGACCTCGCTGCCGGCGCAGCCTCCGGCCGCCGGTGGCGTGCCCGTGGCCGAACTCGAAGCCTCGGTGCACCCGCACGATCTGGCCCGGCTGCGCGGCCTGGCGAGCCGGGCGCTGAAAGGGGAGGAGCCGGGCTTCCATGCCGAATTCCGCGTCCGGGACGCGGACGATGCCTGGCGCTGGCTGCGCTGCGCTGGCAAGGTGGTCGAGCGCCAGGCCGACGGCAGCGCGAAACGCGCGGTCGGCACCGCGCTGGACATCACCGAGTCCAAGCGTACCGAGGATCGCCTGCGCCACGCGGCGCTGCACGACGCCCTCACCGGGCTGCCCAATCGCCTGGCGCTGACCCAGCATCTGAACTCGGCGATCGCGCGCGCCATGCGCCACGGCCGCTCGCTGGCCGTGGGCATGATGGACCTGAACGATTTCAAGCCGGTCAACGACACCTGGGGCCACATCGCCGGCGACCGCCTGCTGGTCGAGGTGGCCAGGCGCCTGGCCGGGCTGCTCAGGGCGCAGGATTTCCTGGCGCGCATGGGCGGCGACGAGTTCGTGGTGGTGATCGAGGACCTGGATGCCCGGCGTCCGCTGCATAGCGTGGGCGCCGCGCTCAAGCGCCTGCATCGCGCGGTGGAGCAGCCTTTCGACATCGACTCCATCCCCCCGGTGAGCATCGGGCTCAGCGCGGGCATCGCGCTGTGCCCGGACGACGGCAGTGACGCCGACGCCCTGTTGCGCCAGGCCGACGCGGCGATGTACCTGACCAAGCAATACAAGTCGGAAGGCCGCTGGTGGCGGGCGCATGCCTCGGGCGAGGGGCACGATCCCGTCGCCCCGGTGCTCGAGCCCTACGCGCAACCGGCCCGCCTGCTGCTCGCCCATTCCCGGATGCACCTCGAGATCATCGAGGGAGATTTCATCGAGGGCTTTTACGCGACCCTCCACCACAACCCGGACATGCAGGCCCTGTTGTCGGTGTTGAGTCCCACGGAGCTTGCCGAGCTGAAGGAACGCCAGCGCGCGCACCTGCGCCTGCTGCTCCACCCCGACACCAGCCAGGAACTCGTGCAGACCACGGGCGCCGCCCTGGGGCAGGCTCATGCGCTGGCGGGGGTGAGCGGCGCCTGGCTGGCCCAGAGCCAGATGAGCTATCGCAACCTGCTGGCGCAACGCCTGGGGCGCACCCTGATGCCGCCCCGCGAGCGCCAGCGTCTGCTGCAGATCGCCGAGGCCCGGCTGCAGGACGACCTGCACGCCCAGCTGCGCTCGAGCCAGCAGTTGGTGGCCGACTACATGGGCACCCTCGCGCAAGGAATGCCGCTCCCGGGAACCCTGTGGATCGACGCCATGCGCCAGGAGATCGAAGGTCTCGGCGCCTTGCCGGGGATTCTTTCCGCCGCCTGCTTCCGCCTGGACTCGGGGGGCGTGTTCCAGCTCGAGGCCGATGCCGGGCCGCAAGGCCCGGCCATCCGGGCCATCGTGCTGGACCATCGCTATTCCCCCGCGGGCGCCGAGGCGCCGGTGGAAGCCCGGACCATGGTGGTACGGGCCTGGCGCAGCCAGGCCATCACCACCCTGGCGTCCTATCGACAAGCCTATGCCCGTGACGAGGAGGCGTCGTGGGCACAGGCCGTGCTCGCGCTGGGCGTGCGCAGCGCCATGGCCTTTCCGGTGCTCTCGGCGGCCGGCCACACGGTGGCGGTGGTGCGCCTGCTGGGCGCGCGCCTGAACCAGTTCGAGAGCGACTGGATGCGCCAGTTCGCCGTGGGGCTGCAGCAGCGCTGGACCTCGCTTTGGCTGCGTTGCAGGGAACCTGCCCTGAGCGCCGTCCCCGCGCGGCTGGCCAACGCCTACCGCGACCGACTGTTCAGCGCGGGCGGGCTGCGCATGGACGTGCAGCCCGTGGTCGATCTGGCCACGGGGGCCCTGGCCCGCGTGGAGGCGCTGGCCAGGCTGGTGATGGCCGACGCAAGCGTCGTCGGCCCCGGCGAGTTCCTGCCGCTGCTGGGCACCGCCGAGCTGGACCGCCTGTTCCGCGCCGGGCTCGACCTCGCGCTGGCCTCGCTGGCCGGCTGGGAGCGCAGCGGAGTGACCATCGACGTGGCGGTCAACATCGCGCCCAGCACCCTGCTCGACCCCGCCTGCCCCCAGTGGGTGGAGCAGGCGCTGCGCAAGCACCGGCTCGCGCCCCGGCGCCTGACCCTGGAATTGCTGGAATCGCAGGACATCGAGTCCGGCATGCAGGACCTCGCGATACGCCGGCTGACCCAGATCGGCGTTCGCCTGTCCATGGATGACTTCGGCTCGGGCTACAGCAGCCTCCAGCGCCTGGCCTCGCTGCCCTTCGACACGGTGAAGGTCGACCAGAGCCTGCTGGTACGCATTCGCGAGGATCCGGTGCGCACCCTGAGCCTGATCCACAGCGCCATCCAGATCGGCAAGGACTTCGAGCGCACCGTCGTGGTCGAGGGCCTGGAGGACGAGGGCATGATCGAGGCCGCGACCCGCCTGGGCGCCACCTACGGCCAGGGCTACGGCCTGGCCCGGCCGATGCCGCCCGACGCCCTGCTGCCCTGGCTCACATCCTGCGCGCGCACGCCCGGAACCGGGGCCATCCACACCGCCCTGGGCGCGCTCGCCCACCATTGGCGCCGCCTGCACGCGGCCGGCGTGCAGGACCGCGCCGGCGAGGACGAGCCCCTGCGCGACTTTCTGCGCGGGCAGGGGCAGCGCGCCGCCCAGGCCCTGCGCTGGCATCTCGGCCTGATGCGGGGACAGGAGCCCGAGCGCCACGCGGCGCTGCTCACCGACTGGCTGGTCGAGCAGGTACGCCTGGGCTGAGACCCAAGTCCTCGAACAGGCCCTTGTGCTCGCGCTCGAAGTGATGCTCGAGCTGGTGCCGCAGGGGCAGCGCGGCGTCGACCAGTTCCAGGCGCTGGCGCGCCGAGCGGATGCGCGCCGGCAGGGCGCGCAGACGCTCGCGCAGCGCCTCGAGCGCCCGTGCCAGCGCCTCATGCTCGGCCTCGTAGGTACGCCGCGGCCAGCGCGCGGCCCGCGGCAGCGCCGGGAACAGCAGGGTCTCCTCGAGCCGCGCATGGGCCGCGTGCTCGGTCGCCATGGTCTCCAGTGCCTCGCGGGCACCCTGGGCATCGCCGCGCAACAACGCCAGGCGCGCGTCGTCGATCAGCGACAGCAGGCGCGCGTGCTCGTCCCACAGGCGTTCGCGCAGGCCCTCGAGCTCCGGGCCGGGCGCCACGGCGTCGCCGCTCCCAGCGGCGGGCTGGCGCAGGTACTCCCGCAGCGCCGCGGCATGGTTGTGCACCGGATCGCGCGCGCCAAACACCAGGGTCAGGCGGCCATGGGCACGCAACAAGGCCTCCAGGCGCCTCAGCGCCTGCGGGTTGGCGTCGAGCTCGGCGCGATAGCGGGCGACGAACTCCGCCCACTTGTGCGGGTCGTGGGCAAACCACTTGCGCAGGGCCGTCGACGGCGCGTCCTCCTTGAGCCACAGATCGACCGCCACCTGCTCGCGGCGCAAGCCGCGCGGCCACAGCCGATCCACCAGCACCCGGTAGCCGTCGCCCGCGTCAGGGGGCTCGTGGGCACGACGCAGGCCCAGCTTCGAGGCGAGGCTTCCGCGGGAAACGCTCATGCTCCGGCCTTGCCC
>DAIDHU010000237.1 GCA_027451915.1 Thiomonas sp.
GACGACGCCGCGGCTGCGCTGCGCCAGGCGGCCGAACTCGGAGAGGTGCTGGACCAGCAGGCTCGCGAGCCGGTGCGCCACGCGCTCACCCACGTGGACCTGCTGCTGCGCCCGCTGCTGGTGCAGCTGCGCGCACGTCCGCGGGCCGGCGACGAGGCGCAGCGCGCCGGCTGGTTCACGGTCGACGAGGCGCTGCGCCTGGGCCTGCCGGCACCGGTGCGCAAGCTGCTCGGCGGCTGACTGCGACGAGCGGGCCTGTCAGGACGAAGCCGCGGCGTCCAGTTCGCGGTGACGCACGATCACGCTGTACTCGCGCGCGAAGTGCTTCCCCAGCTGCTCGACCAGGAACACCGAGCGGTGTTGCCCGCCCGTGCAGCCGATGGCCACGACCACGTAGCTGCGCTGGTCCTCGGCCATCGCCGGCAGCCAGGTCTGCAGGAAGCCCTGCAGCTGCGACAGCATTTGCATCACGCTGGGCTGCGCGCGCAGGAATTCGGCCACCGGCGCATCGCGCCCGTTGAGCGGGCGCAGCAGCGGGTCGTAGTGCGGGTTCGGCAGCATGCGCACGTCGAACACGAAATCGGCGTCCAGCGCCACTCCGTGCTTGAACGCGAAGGACTCGAACAGCAGCGTGATGCGCGAGGCCTCCAGCTGGACCGCCTGGCGCACCCATGCCCGCAGTTGCGCCGGGCGCAGGCCGCTGGTGTCGATGTGCAGGCCCAGCCCGGCCACGGGAGCGAGCAGTTCGCGCTCCAGCTCGATGGCCTCGACCAGCGCGGGCGCCGAGGCCGGCGCCGGCTGACCCTGGCTGCTGCGCGCCTGCTCGCCGCGGCGAGCCGTTAGCGGATGCGCGCGGCGGGTCTCGGAAAAGCGCTGCACCAGGGTGTCGGTGGTGCAGTCGAGGTAGATGAAATGCAGATCGCAATGCGCGCGCAGGCGCCGCACCAGCTCGGGCAGCAGCCCCAGCCCCTCGGGTGCGCGCGCGTCCATGGCGATGGCCAGGCGCCGATAGCCGGCCTGCTGGGCCACTTCCAGCAACTGATCGACCAGCTGGGCGGGGAGGTTGTCCACGCAGTAATAGCCGGCGTCCTCCAGCGAGTTCAGCGCGATGGTCTTGCCCGAGCCCGACACCCCGGACAAGAGCACCACGCGCAAGGCCCGCGCCTCGCGCTGGGGCGTGGCGGACGATTCCTGCGCCTGCATGCTCATGCTCGCCTCCCGCTCATTCGGCCTTCGCGCGGCCTTGCGCCGGGCGCGGGCGCCGCGCACGCGGCGCCGGGGCCTGCACGGCCCCCTGCAGCATTTCCCGGGCATGCGCCAGGGCCACCTCGGAGGAGGCGTCGCCGCCGAGCATGCGCGCGATCTCCAGCACCCGCGCCGGTTGGTCCAGCGCGCGCACGCTGCTGAATGTACGCCCGCCGCGGCTGGCCTTGTCCACTTGCAGGTGGCGCGCGGCTGCCGCGGCCACCTGCGCCAGGTGGGTCACCGCCAGCACCTGGCGGTCGGCGCCCAGGGTGCTCAGCAGGCGCCCCACGGTGTGCGCCACCGCGCCGCCGATGCCGGAATCCACCTCGTCGAACAACAGCGTGCCCACCGGCTGCTGCGCCGCCGTGGTGGCGGCCAGCGCCAGCGCGATGCGCGAGAGTTCGCCTCCGGAGGCCACGCGCGCCAGCGGGCGCAGCTCGGCCCCCGCATGTCCGGCCACCAGCAATTCGACGGATTCCGCGCCGGCGGACTGGATCTGCGGCAGCTCGCGCAAGGCCACCGAGAAATCCCCCCCCTGCATGCCCAGCTCCTGCATCAGCTCGCGCACCCCCTTGGCCAGGCGCGGGCCGGCCTGGGCGCGGCGCTGGCTCAGGCGGGCCGCCGCTTCGCGCAGCCGCGCGTGGGCGTCTCGCTCGCGGGCGGCCAGCGCCTGCAGGTCGGCGCCCTGCGCGAGCTGCTGCAGACGAGCGCGCAGCCGCTGCCAGTGCGCGGGCAATTGCTCGGGCGCGACGCGCTGGCGCCGCGCCTGGCCCATCCACGCGGACAGCCTGGCGTCCACCTCGGCCAGGCGCTGCGGGTCGACGTCGGCCTGGCGCAGGCGCGCGGCCAGCTCGTGGCCCAGCTCGGCGCCCAGGGTCTGCAATTGATCGAGTTGCTCCAGCGCCGGCTGCAGCCCGGGGTCGATCGCCGCGGCCGGCTGCAGCGCCTGCTGCGCCCGCGCCAGCAGGCGCAGCGCCCCGCTTTCCTCGTCGTCCAGCCATGCGCAGGCCCCCTGCAGCTGCTCGATGAGCTCAGCCGCGTGCGCCAGCCGGCGATGCTCGGCGTTGAGCGGCTCCCACTCCTCGGGCTGCGGCGCCAGGCGCTCGAGTTCGGCCAGTTCTAGCTGCAGGCCCTCGCGCTCGCGCTGCATCTGCCCGGCATCCTGGCTCGCCGCCTGCCAGAGCTGCTCGGCGTCGCGCCAGCCGCGCCATGCCTGCGCGCAGGCCTCGCGCTCGGGCGCGGCGCCGGCATAGGCATCCAGCAAATCACGCGCCGAGTCGCTGCGCGCCAGGCTCTGCCAGGCGTGCTGGCCGTGGATGTCCACCAGCGCGTCGCCCGCCTCGCGCAATTGCGCCAGGGTCGCCGGACTGCCGTTGAGAAAACCCCGCGAGCGCCCCTGGGCGTCGATGACCCGGCGCAGCAGCACGGCATCACCCGGCTCGAAGCCCTGCTCCTCCAGCCAGCCGGCCAGTTGCGGCGGAGTGTCGAATTCGGCGGAAATCTCGGCCCGCGGAGCCCCCGGCAGCAGCACCGAGGCGTCGCCGCGCTCGCCCAGCGCGAGCTTGAGCGCATCGATCAGGATGGACTTGCCGGCACCGGTTTCGCCGGTCAGGGCCGTGAAGCCAGGGCCGAACTCGAGTTCGAGTTCGTCCACCAGCACGAATTGGCGGATATGCAGTCGGCGCAGCATGCTCGGGGTCCCGCGGATTGCTTGGTGCCAGGCCTTCAGTCGTCGACGCCCAGGATCTCGTGCCAGCGCAGCTTCTTGCGCAGGGTGGAGAAATAGTTCCACCCCGGGGGATGCAGGAACACCGCACGGTAGGGCGCGATCTGCAGGTGGATGCGATCCCCGCCCAGCAGGTCGGCGAAATGCTGCATGTCGAAGTTCAGCACCACGTCGCTGCGCGAGGCCACCTCGATGTCGATGCGCACATGGTCGGGCAGCACGATGGGGCGGTTCGACAGTGTGTGCGCCGCGATGGGCACCAGCACCAGCCCGGGCAGGCTGGGGTGCAGGATCGGGCCGCCCGCCGACATGGCATAGGCGGTGGAACCGGTGGGCGTGGCCACGATCAGTCCGTCGGCGCGCTGCGCGTACATGGCGCAGCCGTCCACGTCCACCCGCAGCTCGACCAGGCCGGTGGCGCCGCTGCGGTTGACCACGATGTCGTTAATGGCGATGCCGTTGAATATCGTCTCGCCGTCGCGCTGCACGCGCCCGCTCAGCACCGCGCGCTGCTCACGCTCGAAATGTCCCTGCAGCATGGCGCCGAGGGCCTCGCGCCAGCGCGCCTCGACGATGTCGGTGATGAAGCCCAGGCGCCCGGCATTGATGCCCATCAGGGGCACGCCGGAAGGGGCCAGCTGGCGCGCCGCGCCCAGCATGGTGCCGTCGCCTCCGACCACGATGCCCACCAGGCTGCGCGCCTCGTCGCGCCCGATGTCGCGCAAGGCCACCGCGCGGTAGCGGGGAAGCTCGCAGCGCTGCGCCGTTTCCCGCTCGATCAGCGGCTCCACCCCGTTGTGCGCCAGCCAGGAGGCGATGTCCTCCAAGGTGCGGCCAGCGCCGGCCGCCTCGGGCTTGCCGATCAGGATGGCGTGCTGGAAAACAGGTGCGGACATGAGCGGAAAGGCGGATGAACGCGCGCAACGCAGCACGCTGGCAAGGCAGGCCGGTGGCCCGTCTTGCGGCATTACAGCACAGGCAGATGGCCCCGCGCCCGGGGACGCCCCCACGCCGGGGCGCGGGAATTTAAAATGATTCGCATGGACGAGCGAGCCCGAGTTCTGCTGAAGGCCCTGATCGAGCGCTACATCGCCGATGGGCAGCCCGTGGGCTCGCGCACCCTGTCCCGGGCCTCGGGCCTGGAGCTCTCGGCGGCGACCATCCGCAATGTCATGGCCGACCTCGAGGAACTGGGACTCATCGCCAGTCCCCACACCTCGGCCGGACGCATCCCCACGCCGCGAGGCTACCGGGTGTTCGTGGACACCATGCTCACCGCTCGCGGCGAGGGCGAGAACCATGAACTCGAGCAGCGCTTCCGCTCCGAGCTGACCAGCGTGGAGCCGCAGAAGGTCATCGCCAACGCCGCGCGCCTGCTTTCGGACCTGTCGCATTTCGTCGGCGTGGTGATGAGCCCGCGGCGCGACGCGGCTTTCCGGCACATCGAGTTCCTGCGCCTGTCCGAGCAGCGCATCCTGGTCATCCTGGTCGACGCCAGCGGCGACGTGCAGAACCGCATCATCGCCTCCAGCCACCCCTACACCCAGGCCCAGCTGACCGAGGCGGCCAACTACCTCAACGCCCATTGCAGCGGGCTGGACTTCGACCAGATGTCCGCCCGGCTGCGCGGCGAGGTGGAGAACATCCGGGGGGAAATCGTCGTCCTCATGCAGGCGGCGGTGGCCGCCGCGGGCCAGGCCGCGGCCGAGCGCCAGGAACAGGTGGTGATCTCCGGCCAGAAGCAGTTGCTGGAGGTGGACGACCTCGCCGGCGACCTGGCCAGCCTGCGGCGCCTGTTCGACCTGTTCGAGCAGAAATCCCTGTTGCTGCGCCTGCTGGAGAGTTCGCAACGTTCCGAGGGCGTGCGCATCTACATCGGCGGCGACAGCGAGGTGGTGCCCTACGAGGAGCTGTCGGTGATCACCTCGCCCTACGAGGTGGACGGCCGGGTGGTCGGCACCCTGGGCGTGATCGGCCCGACCCGCATGGCCTACGAGCGCATGATCCGCATCGTCGACATCACCGCCAAGCTGGTCGGCAATGCGCTGAGCCAGCGCTGAGCCGGGGCCGCCGAGGCGGCTCGGGAGACGCGCGGGCAGTCCACGCGCGCCGCGCGAAGCCTCCCGGCCGCCGACAGCACGAGTTCACGCCCGGCGCCGCCCGCCTCGGGGCACACCCTCCAGCTCCCCATCAGCAGCGCGCCGCCGCGCCGCCGCGGCCAGCCCGCGGCGTCGAAGCCGGCCCCCCGCGCCAGCACCGCGTCGGCCTCGATGCGCACCCCGCGCAGCGCCGGGCCCACCCCCAGCAGCGGCGCTGCACCACCGCCTGGCGGCGCCTCGCCCAGCAGGGCCCAGCCCTGCTCCCATCGACCTGCCCCCTGGCAGGCCCCGGCTTCGCCGCCGGGGCAGATGCGCACGTAGGCGCCGCGCTGCAGGGCGTGCAGCCGGGCCTGGCGCAAACCGTCCTCCAGCGCCAGGCTGGCCGCCCGCACGCGCTGCGCCTGCACCGCGTCGCGCCACGCGGGCAAGGCCAGCGCCAGGCAGATGGCCGTCAGCACCAGCACGACCAGGCACTCCACCAGGGTGACTCCGCGCATGCACGGGCTCATCGGCCCATTGTCCGCCGCCCCGGGCCCTGCCGGGCGCCCGCGCCGCGAAGCCCCGGATGCGCCCGGTAGAATCCGCCCCTCGGCCGCGGGCCCTTAGCTCAATGGTTAGAGCAGCGGACTCATAATCCGTTGGTTGCGGGTTCGAGCCCCGCAGGGCCCACCAACGCCCCGGTCCGGCCGTACTTCGCTCAGCAGCGCCGAGCGCTCAAGCGACCCTTCGCAGGGGCTTGATGTTCGGAAGCCGTACCTTGCGGGCTTGCCACAGGTCGTGGTTCGCCTGCATGGTGACCCACATGTCGGGCGACGTACCCAGCCAGATGGCCAGCCGCCGCGCCATCACGGCAGAAACGCCGGCTTGCCCGTTCAGCAGCTTGGACAAGGTCACGCGCGCCACGTGCAGCTCTTGCGCGGCCTGGGTCACCGTCATGCCCTCGGGCAGCCATTCGCGCAACACCTGGCCGGGGTGTGCCGGGTTGTGCATGCTCATCTTTTCCCCCTAGTGGTAGTCCTGGTAATCGACAAGTTCAGCGTCCGCGCCTTCGAAGCGGAACGTCAAGCGCCAATTGCCGTTCACCCACACCGACCAATGCCCGGCCAGTCGACCGGTCAGCGGGTGTAGTCGCCACGCCGGCGCACCCATGTCCTGCGCGCTCCTGGCGGCATCCAGGGCGGTCAGCAGCAGCCGGAGCCTGGCCGCATGGTGCGGCTGGATGCCAGCTTTGCTGCCCGAGCGGTAGAAGGCTTCCAGGCCCGCATGGCGGGAGGTCCGGATCATCGGTCTAATGTAACGTGTCGCGTAACACCTATCAGTTGTGAGGGATCGTTGTGAATGCCCGGGAAGGTCCGAGCCCGCCGTGACGGGAACGAAGCGCTTCTACGGGCCCCAGCGAGCGAAGGCGAGCCCAAGTTGTCGAAAAGGCCTGCTTCAATTCCGCTCATCATCCCCTGGTTGCGGGTTCGAGCCCCGCAGGGCCCACCATGAAAATCAAAAAGCGACTACCCGCTGAAGCGACTCGGCGGCAAGACGCGAAGGAGCCAAGGATCCGCTCGGTACCGACAGGCGGCGCACACGGCCCGTGCGATGCCGTCGCGCCCCTGCATGCGCATTTCCCACATCATGCTTGCGCCGCGCCGGCGTGCAGCCGAAACCGGCCGACCGACTGTCTGAGGGCCTCGGCGATGTGGCCCATCTGGGTCGACGTGGCGGCGAGCTCCTCGGAGGAACCCGCGTTTTGCTGGGTAGTCTGGCCGACCTGGGTCACCGCGGATTCCGCCTGGCGGGCCTCGCTGGCCTGTGCGCCCGCGGCCTCCCGGATGGACGCGACAAGTTCCGAAGTGTGGGCGATCCCCGGCACGATCTCGGCCAGCAGGGTTCCGGCGCGCTCGGCTTGGGATACCGCCGAGGTCGTGATGTGCGCGATTTCCCGCGAGGCGGCCAGTGAGCGCTCGGCGAGCTTGCGCACTTCGGCGGCGACCACCGCGAAGCCCTTGCCCTGATCGCCGGCGCGCGCGGCTTCGATGGCCGCATTGAGGGCAAGCATGTTGGTCTGGTAGGCGATGTCGTCGATGATGGAGATGCGCTCTGCCACCTGCCGCATTTCCGCGACGGTCTGCTGGACGGCGTCGCCGCCCTCGCGCGCCCGCGAGGCCGCGGCCTGCGCCGCCGTCGCGGTTCGCTGCGCGCTGGCGGAGGTGCGCTGCAGCGAGGCCGAGGACTCGCCCAGGGATGTCAGCACCCGTTCCACGGACGCGGCCTGGGCCGACGAAGCCTGGGCCAGGCTCTGCGCGGCATCCCCGACATGCGAAACCATGGCCCGCAGCTGCTCGGACACGGTGGCGACCTCGGCCACCGCGCCCGCCATGTTGCCCGCCGCGATGGCCACCCCCTGCTCGAGCCGGCCCCGCAGGGTCGGTTGATACGCTCCGACGCGGGTTCCGAGATCGCCGGAGCCCAGCGACATCAGCCTGCGCTCGATGTCGCGCAAGGATGGCAGCAGGCGAACCGCCAGGATCGCGGCCAGGCCTGCGAAAAGCAGCAGCGAACAAGTCATGGTCGCCCATGGGAACCACGATGGCAGCAGCGTCCGCGGCAGGGATAGTGCCGCGGACTGGGCCGCCAGGCTGGCGCCGAGCAGGGCCAGCAGCCACCTCAGGTCATGGCGACGCCACCCGCGGGCGATCGCGGCGGGCCACCCGGGCACGCCGGAGCGGGCCGGCGCGCCATCGCGCACCGTCCAGCCGCGGCCCTCGCGCAAACGCCGATGGAAGGCCTCCGCCGTGGCGATCTGCGCGCGCGTGGGCGCGACGCGCAGCGACATGTAGCCGACCACCCGCCCATGCTCCCAGATCGGGTTGGCGTTGGCGAGCACCCAGTAGTAGCGTCCATCCTTGCAGCGGTTCTTCACCAGCCCCTGCCAGGGATCTCCGCGCTGGAGACTGCGCCACATGTCCTCGAAGGCAGCCGGGGGCATGTCCGGGTGGCGCACGACGTTGTGGGCCTTGCCCAGCAACTCCTGCTCGGAGAAGCCGCTGATCTCGATGAAGCTTCGATTGCAGTAGGTGATGCGACCCTTGAGGTCGGTCTTGGAGACCAGCAGAGCGCCTTCGGGAAGCGCGCGTTCCTGGTCGACGACAGGATGATTGACTCGCATGGAGGAGTTCGCCTTGGAGCTATGGCTCGGGTGACGGGACGCTGAGCCAATCGCGGCGACTTTCGGCCTCGCAGCCGAACAACGAGCCTTTCGTTGGCAACCCCGCTACCCTGCCGCGCAAGCGGTTCGGGCCGGAGGCTTTGCGTCCCCGGCTCTCGCCGGGTTTGCCTGGGAGTGCGCGCCAGCAGTTGTGGCGCGAACGGCCGAAAACCCAACATTGTCCATAATTACATACGAATAACAAAATTTATATGGGTCAGACCGTGCACGCCACCTCGGCTGCGCAGCAAGACCCAAGGGGCACGCTCAAGCCCGTGAGGGCGCGCGAGCAAGCGCAAGGCGGGAGCCCCACCCTGCCTGCACCCCGACCGCCCGGCCACGATCCAAGGCGGGCGGCCGTCGCCCTTCGGGCATGCCGCTCAGGCGGCCCGCCCGCCCAGTCCCGCCTGCCAACGCTCCAGCGTGGGCAGCACGCGCTGCGCGGGCTGGAATCCGTGGGTGATCAGGGCGTAGTCGCGCGTGCCGCCGGTGCCGGCGATCAGCGTGGGAAAGCCGCGCACTCCTGATTGCGCGGCCAGCGCGAAATCGGCCCGCGTTTCGCGCAGGGTGGCGGGTTCGTCCAGCCCGGCACGAAAACTCTCCTGCTCGAAGCCCAGCTCGGCGGCCAGCGCGGCGAGCTGGTCGAGATCGGTGATGTCGCGCCCCTCGGCGTAAAAGGCCCGCTGCAGGCTGCGCAAGCCGGCCAGGGCCTCGGCCATGCCGCGGCGGCGCATCAGCACCACGGCGCGGCTGGCGGGCTCGGTATCGTAGACAAAGCCCCCGCGCTCGAAAAAACTCCAGTCGAAGGGCTGGCCGCTGGCCTCCTGCACATGGTTCCAGTGCCCGCGCATTTCCGCGCGTGCCTGGTCGTCCATCGGCTCGACCGTGCCCGGGCGCAGTCCGCCGAGCACCAGTCGGATGGGCAGGTCCTCGCCGAAACGCTCGCCGATGGCCTGGATCACCGGAGCAAAGCCCCAGCACCAGGAACACATCGGGTCGGCGAAATACACCAGGTGGGGTCCGTCGGTTCGATCCATGTCGTGCGCGCCTCCCCGCCCGCGGCAGCGCTGCGCCGGGACGGATTTGAATTGAAACGAACGTTCCATTAAAGTACTCTGAGTTCCAGCGCGCAACAAGCGGATCATCCATGCCCCGAAGCCGAAGCCTCAGCGACGATGTCGTGCTCGAACGCGCGATGCAGGTGTTCTGGCGCCGAGGCTACGCGGGCACCTCGCTGCGCGAGCTGGCGCAGGCCACGGGGCTGGGCAGCGCGGCGCTGTATCACCGCTATGCCGACAAGCAGGGCCTGTTCGTGCAGGTTCTGGGGCGCTATGCGCAGCGCGGCCTGGCCGCGAGCATCGCGCAGCTGTCGGCCGAACCCTTGCCCCTGGAGGCGATCCGGCAGTTTTTTGATCAGCTGGTGGCGGCCTCCCTGGCCGACCCCGAGCGGCGCGGCTGCCTGCTGGTCAACACCGCGCTGGACGGTGCCGACATGGGCGAGGCCGCGCGCGCGGTGGTGCGCGCGCGCCTGGGTGAGGTCGAGTCCTTCTTCGCCTCCCGCCTGGCCTGCGCCGTGGCCGCCGGAGCCTTGCCGCGCGGCACGGACGTGGCCGCCGAGGCGGCGGCCCTGATGGGCGCCGTGTTCGCCATTCGCGTCGCGGCGCGCCTGCACGGCGACCCGCGCAGCCTGCGCACCCTGGCCGCCCACGCCCTGCGCGCGCTCGACCCCCGCCCGTCGGACAAGACGGCGCTTCCTGGAGATCGTCCCTGATGAACAGCCCTTCCACGCTTCGACTTTTCGACCTGGCCGGCGCCGACGAGCAACGGCGCTTCAGCCCCTACTGCTGGCGCACCCGCCTGGCGCTGGCCCACAAGGGCCTGCCGGTGCAGACCGTCGCCTGGCGCTTCACCGACAAGCAGGCCATCGCGGCGACCGGCCAGGGCAAGGTGCCGGTACTGGTGGACGGCGAACGCTGGATCCACGACAGCTGGACCATCGCCGAATACCTGGAGGACACCTACAGCGACACGCCCTCGCTGTTCGGCCCGGGCTGCGGGCGCGCCCTCGCGCGGTTCCTGAACCAGTGGGCCGCCGAGACCCTGCAGCCAGCCATCGCCCGCGTGGTGGTGCCGGACATCCCGGCCATCCTTCACGACAAGGACCAGGCGTATTTCCGCAGCAGCCGCGAGGCCGCCTTCGGCCAGAGTTTCGAGGCCCTGGCCGCCCAGCGCGCGCAGGCGCTGGACAACGTGCGCCGGGTGCTCGCGCCCCTGCGCAGCACCCTGGCCGCCCAGCCCTACCTCGCCGGCGCGCAGCCCAACTATGCCGACCACGCGGTGTTCGGCGCCTTCCAGTGGGCGCGCACCGCCAGCCCGGTGGCGCTGCTGGACCCGGCCGACCCCATCGCCCCCTGGGTCGAGCGCATGCTCGACGCCTACGGCGGCCTGGCACGCGGTGTCGCACCTGCCGCGGCCGCGGCAGGGAGCTGATCATGGAGCGGCTGCGCGGGGTACGCGCCTGTGTGTTCGACGCCTACGGCACGATTTTCGATTTCGCGTCGGCGGCCGCCCGCTGCCCGGGGCTGCCGGAGGACAAGCGCGCGGCCTTGACGGCCGTGTGGCGCGACAAACAACTGCAATACACCTGGCTGCGCTCCCTGCAGGGGCGCTACGCCGACTTCTGGCAGGTCACCGGGGACGCGCTGGATTTCGCCCTGGACAGCCTGGGGTTGCTCGAACCCGGCTTGCGCGCCAGGCTGATGGATCTGTACCTGAACCTGACGGCCTTTGCCGAGGTTCCCTCCACCTTGCAGGCCTTGCGAGACGCCGGCCTGGTCACGGCCATCCTGTCCAACGGAACGCCGACCATGCTCGATGCCGCCGTGCGCTCGGCCGGCCTGAACGAGCTGTTCGACGCGGTGTTGTCGGCCCACGCGGTGCAGGTCTACAAGACCGACTCGCGCGTGTACTCCTACGGCCTGCGCCAGCTGGGGCTGGGGCCCGAGCAGGTGTGCTTCCTGTCGTCCAACGCCTGGGACGCCTTTGGCGCCAAGGCCTTCGGCATGCGCGTGGTCTGGTGCAACCGCTACGGCCAGCGCCCGGAGCGACTGCCCGGCAGGCCCGACCACGAGATCCGCAGCCTGGATCAACTCCCGGCGCTGCTGCCAACCCTGGGCTGATCCGCCGCAGCAGGCCCGGGCCGCGCGGCCCCAGGGTGTTTCATGGCTGCGAATCATTCGTATTTACAACCTGGTTGCGAACATGTAGCATTTGCAATCGCGAGAACGTCTCGCTTTCATGGGGCCAGGGGGTCTGCGGATGAACATGTCGAAGCTTGTGCCAGTCTTCGTGCTGGCCGTTGCCGCCTGGCCCGCGGCCGCCCTCGCCGCCGATGCGGCGCCCACCCTGACCATCCGTGCCCAGGCCTTCCAGCCCGGCAGCATCACCATCCCCGCGGGCAAGCGGGTGAAGATCGTGGTGGACAACAAGGACACGCTGCCGGCCGAGTTCGAGAGCAGCGACTTCAGCGTGGAGCAGGTGATTCCTGGCGGCACCGCGCTGCCGGTGTACCTACCTCCGCTCAAACCCGGCAGCTACAGGTTTTTCAACGATTTCCATCCCTCGAGCATCGGCACGCTGGTCGTGCGGGCTCGCTGAGCCCGGGAGTCCGACATGCTGGCCACTGCCATCATCATGTTCCGCGAAGTACTCGAGGCGGCCCTGGTCGTGTCCATCGTGCTGGCGGCCGCCAAGGGCGTGGCAGGGCGCGGTCGCTGGGTGAGCCTGGGCGTGCTGCTGGGGGTGGCCGGGGCCTGCGTGGTCGCCGCCTTCGCCGGCGCCATCGCCACCGCGGTGCAGGGCCGCGGCCAGCAGCTGCTCAACGCCGCGGTGCTGCTGCTGGCGGTGGCCATGCTGGGCTGGCACAACGTCTGGATGAGTCGCCACGGCAAGCAGCTCGCGCAGACCATGCGCGCCGTGGGCCACGACGTCGCGGTGGGCGACAAGCCCCTGTCGGTGTTAATGGTCGTGGTCATGATGGCGGTGCTGCGCGAAGGCTCCGAGGCGGTGCTGTTCGGCTACGGCATCTACGCCAGCGGAGCCGGTGCCGGCTCGATGCTGGCGGGTGCGCTGGCGGGCCTGGCTGGCGGCGTGGCCGCGGGCACCCTGCTGTACAAGGGGCTGCTGCGCATTCCCACGCGCCACCTGTTCTCCGTCACCGGCTGGATGATCCTGCTCCTGGCCGCCGGCATGGCCACCGACGCCGCCGGCATGCTCACCCAGGCGGGCTTGCTGCCGGCCATTCGCGAAGGGGTCTGGAACAGCTCCTGGCTGCTCAGCCAGCAGTCGATGGCCGGGCGCCTGCTGCACATCCTGGTGGGGTACACGCAAAGCCCTTCTGCATTGCAGGTCATTTTCTACCTGGCCACGCTGTCGGGCATCGGCGGCCTGATGTGGCTGGTCAATCGTCGGCGCCCGGCTCCCCTCGGGAGCCCGTCGTGACCGGCGGGAGCGCCGGGCCGCGGCCCTTCCCCATCCCCGTACGCAGCGAATCCACGCGCGACTGGCGCAGGCGCAGCCCCTGGGTAGCCCGCGTGGAGGCCTTCGCGTCGCGCAACCGCGACCGCCTGGCCTGGGTCCACGTGGCCATGTTCTTCGGGTTCATGGCGCTGATGATCCTGCCCCTGTTCCTGAGGCAGCCGGGCGACCACGCGGGCATCCTGGACAATTTCACCCTGCTCGCCAATTTCATCATCTGGGGCCTGTGGTTCCCGCTGGTGTTCGTGTCGGTGATTTTCACCGGACGTAGCTGGTGCGGCATCCTGTGCCCGCTGGGCGCGAGTTCGGAGTGGGCCAACCGCGTCGGGCTCAAGCGCCCGGTGCCGCGCTGGGTGCGCTGGGAAGGCACCCCGGTGATCAGCTTCGTGGTCATCACCGTGCTGGCCCAGACGGTGGACGCGCGCGGCTTCCCGCAGGGCATCGCGGTGGTGTTCGGCCTGGCTTTCGCCTGCGCCGTGGTGCTGGGCTTCGTGTACGGCCAGGGCCGCAACAAGCGCCCATGGTGCCGCCACATGTGCCCGATCGGCCTGATGCTGGGTGTGTTCTCGCGCATCGGCGCGGTGCAGTTCACCCCCAAGCAGCCGCGCCCGGGCGGCGACGCCTACGCCGACAAGGGCGTGTGCCCGACCATGATCGACATCAAGCGCAAGCAGGAGTCGCGCCACTGCATCGAGTGCTTCCGTTGCGTCAACCCTGGCGGCCGCGGCGGCCTGGCGCTGGTGCTGCGCCGCCCCGGAAGCGAGGTGGCCGACATCCGCCACCACCATCCGAACCGGGCCGAGATCTGGTTCCTGTTCCTGGCCACCGGGCTGGCGCTGGGGGGCTTTCTCTGGCTCATCCTGCCCCAATACGGGCATGTGCGCCAGGCGCTGGGGGTCTGGGCCATCGACCGGGGCTGGGACTGGATCGGCACACCGGGACCCTGGTGGCTGATGTCGGTGCACCCCCAGGGACGCGAGGTCTACACCTGGCTGGACTTTTTCACCATCACGGGGTTCATGCTGGGCTGCGCGCTGAGCCTGGCCGCGCTGCTGGGCCTGCTCACCGCCGCGTCGAGCTGGCTGGCCGGGCGCCTGGGTGCCGACCTGGACCTGCGCCGGCGCTTCGTGGAACAGGCCTACGCCTACATGCCCGTGGCCATGGTCTCGCTGGTCGTGGGCCTGGGCGGCGAACTGTTCGACGCGCTGGCCTCCGCCGGACTGCCCGCGCGGGCGGTGGCCTTGCTCAAGCTGGGGCTGTTCGCGCTGGGCATGCTGTGGAGCGTCGCGCTGGGGCTGCGCCTGCTGGGCGCGCAGAAACTGCGCGGCCTGCGGCGACTGGCGGCCCTGAGCCCCCTGCTGGCCGGGGTGGCGTTGCTGGGCCTGGCCTGGTGGCCGGCGATCTTCGGGCTGTGAAGGCGGCCCGCCCACCGGCAGCGGCCGGTTTTTCCTCGGACTGAAAGGGAACCACAAGATGCGTTTGCAGCACCTCGCGATGGCGGCCGCGCTGGCCGTGACGGCCGCGGCCGCCGTGCCGGCCTGGGCGGCCGAACATTCCATGGGCAACCCGGTCGTGGCGGACGGAATGATCCTGCACCCGGTGTACCTGCAGCCGGTGGACATGGCCCCGATGCTGCCGGGCATGGACGCGGCGAAGGCCGACGCGCACCTGGAAATCGACATCCATGCCGACAAGAACAACGCGCAGGGCTTTCCCCCCGGCGCGTGGATGCCCTACCTGACCGTCAGCTACCAGATCCAGAAACTGGGCAGCTCCTGGTCCACCTTCGGCACGCTGATGGTGATGTCGGCCAACGACGGCCCCCACTACGGAGCCAACATCCGCTTCGACGGCCCGGGCAAGTACCGCGCGAGCTTTCGTTTCGAGCCCCCGCCCTACGCGGCCTTCTTCCGGCACACCGACAAGGAAACCGGGGTCGCGCAGTGGTGGGCTCCCTTCGTGAAAAGCTGGGACTTCACCTACGTGGGGGGAGTCGGTCACAAGGGCGGGTATTGAGACAGCCCCCCAAGGGCTAGCGTCCGCAGGCCCCCCTGCCCCGAAGCTCCTCGCGCTGCTTGGGCGTGAGCACGGCCTGGAACTGCTGCAGGCTTTCCAGGCGGTTGCGCAGCATCTGCAGGCGAATGTCCGACAGCGCCTTGGCGCGCTTCATCACCGCGTCGACGTCGAGCCTGGCGCCGGGCGCTGCCCAGCCTCCTTGCAGCATGGTCTCATGCATGGACTGCATCAGCGGCCATTGCTTGTCGAACAGGGCCTTCTGGATGTCGGCGATCTTCTTGTCCTGCGCCCGGCTGAGGTCGAGGCCGTCGCCCCAGGCGCCGAACCCATAGCCCATCGCGCCCGGGCCCATGCCCCAGGCTCCGGGACCGAAGCCGCCCATCATGCCGTAGCCATGGCCGAAGCCCATCATGCCGGGGCCGAAGCCGCCGCCGTAGCCGGGTCCGCAGTCACGGCCGTAGCCTCCGCCGTAGCCGGGCCCGTAGCCATCGCCATAGCCGCCCCCCGGGCCC
>DAIDHU010000238.1 GCA_027451915.1 Thiomonas sp.
CGGGTGCGCCAGCATGCCGGCGACGGCAACGGCCAGATACGCGACCCAGGACGGCCCCCAGAAACCCATGCTGAGACACCTCGCGAGCCCGACTCCGGTCGAGCATGCCCGCGATTGTGCGTCATCTGCGGACTGGGCGCCACGCGCCCCCGGGCTGCAGGCCCGCGCGCCAACAGGCACAATGCCCGCATGCTTGCCAGCTACGTCCTGCTCGACCTGGAGACCACCGGCGGCAACCCGGTGCACGATCGCATCACCGAGATCGCCGCGATACGCGTCGACCACGGCCTGGTCAGCGCGCGCTGGCAAAGCCTGGTCGACCCCGAGCGCCCGATCCCCGGCACCATCCAGCGCCTGACCGGCATCACCGACGCGATGGTCGCCTGCGCTCCGCGCTTCGAGCAGCTCGCGGACAAGCTCCTGGAATTGCTGGAGGGAGCCGTGCTGGTGGCGCACAACGTGCGCTTCGACCACGGCTTTCTCAAGAACGCCCTGGCGCGGGCCGGCGTGGACCTGCGCGCGCGCACCCTGTGCACCGTGCGCCTGTCGAGGCGCCTGGAGCCCCAGTGCAGCGGCCACGGGCTGGACGCCATCCAGGCCCGCCACGCCCTGGTGAACCCGGCCCGCCACCGCGCGATGGGCGACGTGCTGGTGCTGCAGGCCTGGCTGCAGCGCATGGCCGAGCTGCACGGCGAGCAGGCGCTGCGCGAGCATGCGCAGGCGCTGCTGCAGGCCGGCGCCAGCCTGCCCCCGCACCTGCAGACCGACGTGGCCCAACTGCCCGAAGGCCCCGGGGTCTACCTGTTCCATGGCGACGGGCAGATCCCGCTGTACGTGGGCAAGAGCGTGAACCTGCGCCGACGCGTGCTGTCGCATTTCCAGGCCGACCACCGGGAGGCGCGCGAAATGCGCATCAGCCAGGAGGTACGACGCATCGAGATCCGCGAGACCGCCGGCGAACTCGGCGCGCTGCTGCTCGAGGCCCGGCTGGTCAAGCAGTTGCAGCCCCTGTTCAACCGCAAGCTGCGCCGGGACAACCGCCTGTGCAGCTGGCGCATGGCCGAGGACCCGCGCGAGCAGCCGCTGCTCGGCCTGGTGCGCGACGAAGTGCTGGATCCCACGTGCTTCGGGCAGCTGTTCGGCACCTACCGCAGTCGGCGCCAGGCTCTGGACAGCCTGCGTACCCTGGCCGAGCAGCATGGGCTGTGCCTGCGCGTGCTCGGGCTGGAGTCGGGCCGCGGACGCTGTTTCGCGCACCAGCTCGGGCGATGCCGCGGTGCCTGCTGCGGGGAGGAGACGCCGCAGCACCATGCCGCGAGGGTGCGGGCCGCGCTGGCCGCGGAGCGCCTGCGCGCATGGCCCTACGACGGCCCGGTGGGACTGCGCGAAGTGGCCGCCGACGGCCAGCGCAGCGAGGTGCACGTGTTCGACCAGTGGCGCCACCTGGGCACCGCGCGCGACGAGGCCGAGCTCGACGAATTGCTGCACGCGCGCCAGCGCGACGACGCCTTCGGCTTCGACCTCGATACCTACCGGCTGCTGCTGGCCCACCTGTGCAACCCCCGGCGCCCGCCGCCCCAGGTGCTGCGCCTGCGCGGTCCCCACGCCGCCTGAGCGCCGAGGCGCGCGGCCCTGCAGGCTCGGCGGGAAGGGCCTAGGATTTTCCCTTTCCGTTGACGAACATCCAGGGAGAAGGTCGATGAGTCTGCGCATGCGCGACATTCGAGGACAGGTGGCGGTGATCACCGGGGCTTCCAGCGGCATCGGCGCCGCCGCGGCCCGCGCGCTGCACGCCGAGGGAGTGCGCGTGGTTCTGGCCGCCCGCAGCCGCGAGCGCATCGAGGCCCTGGCGCGCGAGCTGGGCGAAGGCGCCCTGGCGGTGCCCACCGACGTGGGCGACGCGGGCCAGGTAGCCAAGCTGTTCGACACCGTGCGGGAAGGTTTCGGCGGACTGGACCTGCTGTTCAACAACGCCGGCGTGGGCTACCACGGCGCCTTCGAACATGGCAAGCCCGAGGAATGGAAGGCCACCATCGACGCCAACCTGTGGGGCGTGCTGTACTGCACGCGGGCGGCCATCCCCCTGCTGCGCGGGCGCGAGGGCGCGATGATCAGCACGGTGTCCAGCGTCGGCGGGCGCCGGGGCATCGAGGGCTGGGCGGTCTACAACGCCAGCAAGTTCGCGGTGGTCGGGCTGCACGACGCACTGCGCAAGGAACTCGGCACGGAAGGCATCCGCGTGTCCTTGATCGAGCCCGGGGCCGTGTACACCGAATGGGGCCACAACGTGCCGGCCGAGCAGATGAAGGCCCGGCGCGATTCCATCCAGGCCCTGCACCCCGAGGACATCGCCCAGGCTCTGCTGTGGGCCTTCGCGCAGCCCGCGCACGTCAACGCGCTGGAGTCCCTGATCCTGCCGACGCGTCAGATCCAGCCCTGAGCCGGCCGCCCGCTGCAGCCGCGCGCAGCTTGCGCCACAGGGTGCTGCGCGCGATGCCCAGGCGTTCGCAGGCCAGCGCCTGGTTGCCCCCGCATTCGGCCAGCGTGCGCTCGATGAGCTCGCGCTCGGACTCGGCGCGCTGCCCGGCTAGGCTGCGGGCGCGGGCGCCGGGCGGGGTCTGCCGGGAAGCCGACCCTTCCCCCGCGCGCATCGCGTCGGTGCCAGGCGCGCCCTCCCCGTGCCGCGGTGAATGCTCCACGCGCGCGGGCAGCGCCAGCTCGGGCAGCAACTCGGCCAGATCCACGGCATCGGCGCCGGCGGGGTCGTGGCCCACGGCGCCAGCCACGCGCTCGCACAGGTTCTCCAGCTCGCGCACGTTGCCGGGCCAGGCATAGTGCGCGGCCGCGCCCAGCAGGCGCAGCACTTCACGCAGCAGCGGCGCGCGCGCCGCCGCCGGAGCGTGCGCGCGTTCCAGCGCCCGCTCCAGCAGGTGCGCGCACAGCGCGGGAAGGTCCTCGCGGCGCTCGCGCAGGCTGGGAAGCTCCAGGCGCAGGATGTTCAGGCGGTAGTAGAGGTCGC
>DAIDHU010000239.1 GCA_027451915.1 Thiomonas sp.
GCTCGGCGCCGAGGTGCACCCCCGTGACGGTGATCCGACTGTCGGGCACGACGAGTCCGGCCACCACCCAGAAGGCGGCCTGGGAGGGGTCCCCGGGCACGGCCACGTCCCGGGCCTTCAGTTCGGAGGGGCGGAGCCGGATCGTGACCTCCGACCCCCGGCGCTCGACGACCACGTCGGCACCCATGGCGCGGCACAGGGACACCGGCACGGGATTGACCAGGCCGCCGTCGACCAGCAGCCTCCCGTCGCGCTGTGCCGGTGTGAACAGGCCCGGCAGGGCGATGGAGGCGCGCACCGCGTCGATCACCGGGCCGTCGCGCAGCCAGACCTCGCGCCCCGTGTCGAGTTCGGTGGCCACGCAGGCGTAGGGACGCTGCAGGGCCTCGATGCCGTGGTCCTCGAAATGCCCGCGGAAATAGTCCACGAGCTTGCGCCCCTCGATCATGCCGGCCGACAGTTTCAGATCGATCAGGCTCATCACGCCCTGACGGGTCAGCGAGGCCACCCAGCGCTCCAGGCGATCGATCTGTCCGGCCGCATAGGCGGCGCCGACCAGCGCACCGATCGAGCTGCCGCAGACCAGATCCGGCTCGATGCCCGCGCGCAACAGCGCGCGAATCACCCCCACGTGCGACCAGCCGCGCGCGGAGCCGCTGCCCAGGGCCAGTCCGATGCGAATCCTGCGATGAGCGTCCAAGGCCTGTCCTCCATCCGGTCCAGGACCATAGCAGCTCGCGCGGCTTCGGCTGGCGCCCCGCGAGCGGCTACAGTTGGCGTTTTTCACCCGGGCCCGCCCGAACCCGGCCTTGCGCCCATGAGCTATGTCGACCGTCACCTGCTGAGCCAGGAGAGCGTGGTGTACCGCGCCCGCCTGAGCCGTCTCGTGTTCGCCCTGCCGCTGGGCATGCTGGCCGCGGCCGCCGCCCTGCCTCTGGTGGGAGGCGCGGCCCTCGGCCTCGGCGCCTTGCTGGCCTTGTTCGCGCTGGCCTACGGGCTGCGCGCGTGGATGCGCTATGCGGGGGCCGAGTTCGCGGTCACGGATCGCCGCGTGATCATGAAGCTGGGGCTGGTGCGTCGAGTCTCCGTGGAGATCGTGCTCGAGCGCGTGGAAAGCCTGATCGTCGAGCAGGGCCTGCTGGGTCGCATGTTCGACTTCGGCTCCGTGTCCATCGTCGGTACCGGGGGCACGAAGGACCCTTTCCATCTCATCGCCGATCCCATGGGTTTTCGGCGCGCCGTGCAGGAACAGCTGGCACGCTCTCCCCGCGGCTGAGCCCGCGCAAGCCGAGCCCCATGGACGACGAATCGCAGATCCAGGTACCGCCCTCCTTCATCGCGCTGTTCCTGGAGCCGGGGCGCATCAAGCCGAGGGCGTCACGCGCCCATATCACGGAGCGCTACGAGTACTGCGAGGACCTGGCCCAGCTGCTGGCCCAGCGCGCCACCGAGATCCGCGCCGACCTGGGCATCACCCCCGAGGACGTGCTCGAGCGCATGGGCCGCGGCCTGGCCGACGGATCCGCCGGCCTGGACGCGGCCGAGGCGCGCTGGGTGGCCACGCGCCTGGCCGAGCTGCTGGGCTGGCAGGCCGGCTGAGCCGGCGGCGCTCAGGAGGGCAGCACGTCCCCGCGGGTCTCCAGCGCGAAGGGGATCACCAGCAGCCCCGCGATGAAGGCCACCGCGGTCCAGGCCACGGGAGTCCCCAGCGTGCCCATGTGGGCGACCCCTGCGGCCAGGATGAAGTTGACCACCGCGCCGAGGAAACGCCCGATCGAGGTATTGAAGGCGAAGGCCGTGGCACGTACCCGGGTTTCGTACTGCTCGGGCAGCCACAGGCTGAACATCGCGAAATTGCCCCCGAAAAAGCCCAGGAAGAACAAGGTGGCGATGAACAGGTTCAGGCCCTCGGGCACGTAGAAGGCCCAGCCGAAGCTCAGCACGATGCACGCCGCCATGCCCAGGAAGTACAGCCCAAGCGTGCTCTTGCGCCCGAAGCGCTCGGCCAGCGGCGGCAGCGCCAGGCAGCCCAGGATGGTGCCGATGGACAGGATGCCGGTGCCGATCGAGGCCATGTGCACGGCCTGCAGGTGGCTCATGCCCTGCTTGAGCGCGAGCTGGATGATGGCCGCCGGCTCGTAGACCGCGCCGGCCCACAGACCGATGATGGCCACCGTCAACAGGGTCGCGTTGACCAGGGTGCGGCGCCGATACTGGGCGCTGAAAATCTCCGACAAGGGGCTGCGGCGGGTCGGCGCCGCGGCATGCTGCCATTTCTCCGGCTCGCCCACCTTGAGCATGGTGTAGATGGACACCACCACCGGGAACAGGCCGCACAGGAACATGGCCCGCCAGCCGTAGTGCGCGCCCACCGTGAAGTTCAGAGCCGCGGCGATGAAGAATCCCGCGTAATACCCGGTCTGCAGGAAGCCCGCGCCCATCTTGCGACGATCCTCGGGCCAGGACTCGGCCACGTAGGTCCCGGCGAGCGCCCACTCGCCGCCGATGCCGATGCCGGCCAGCAGGCGGAACAGGCCGAGCTCCCAGACGTTCTGCGACATCGCGGCCAGGCCCGTGAACAGCGCGTAACCGAAAATGGTCGCGGCCAGCACGCGGGTACGGCCGAAGCGGTCGGCGATGGGGCCCCAGATGAAGGACAGGCCCCAGCCCACCAGGAACAGGGCGAACAGGATGGACCCTGCCAGCCCGATATGGGCCGGGGTGGGCGCGATGCCCGACTTGGGCAGCAGCTCGGTCAGCGCCGGCACCAGCACCAGGGCGTAGATGATCGAGTCCATGCCGTCGAGGGTCCAGCCGAACCAGGCGGCCCAAAAGCCGCGGATCTGCTGCGCATTGAGCGGTGTTCGCGAGCGTCGCACGGCGCCGCCCAGGGTGGTCTGATTCATGGTGTCGTCTCCTCCATGCGGGTGCATCCCGCTTGTGTCAAAGTGTCTGCACGCTACTGCCGGGATCGCGCCCGCTGCGCCCGAAGGACCAGCGAGCGCAGACTCGATTCCTCGCTGTCCAGGATTTCCACGCGGCAGCTGAGCTGCCGCACCATGCGCCCCAGCGCCTGCCCGGGGGGCATTTCGATCACGCACTGCACGCCCAGTTCCAGCAACAGCCGGCTGGCATCGCTCCAGCGCACCGGGCGCATGACGCCTTCGGCCAGGTCGCGCGCGATGTCCGGGGCCGCGCGCAGCGCGCGCGCCGTGGTGTTGGCGATGTAGGGCAGCTGGGCCTCGCGCAGGCGCAGCTCGCGCAGCGCCTGGGCCAATTGCTCGCCGCAGTGCGCCAGCAGCGGGCAATGCGAGGGCACCGCCACGTCCAGGCGCTCGACCTGCCGGGCGCCCGCGGCGCGCGCAGCCCCGACCAGCTCGCCCAGTGGGGCATCCGCGCCGGCGACGACGAACTGCGCGTCGCCGTTGAGATTGGCCAGATACACCCGCTCGAGCTCTCGCGCCCGCCCTGCGTTGACCTGTTCCAGCAGGCTTTCCAGCGCACCCTGACGCAGGCCCGAGACGGCCAGCATGCCGTAGCCGCGCGGAAAATCCTGCTCCATGCAACGCGCCAGCAGGCGCACCAGGCGCAGCGCATCGGCGAATTCCAGGCTGCCGCAGACCACCGCGGCGCCGAAGGCCCCGACCGAAAGACCGGCCACCGCGTCGGGACGCACCCCCTCGGCGGCCAGGCAGCGCGCCTGCGCCACCGCCGCCACCAGCAGGCCCAGCTGCACACCCACGGTCGAGCGCAGTGCAGGCTCGCGGTCGTAGCCTTGCACCGCCTCGCCGAGCACCTCGGAGGCCTCCTGCAAGGTCTCGCGCACGCGCACATGGTCCGGCAGGCGCCGCAGGTAGCCCTCGGACTGCGCGCCCTGCCCCGGGAACAGGAAGGCCAGTTGCATCAGGCACTCCGCGCCGCGTGGCGCAACAGGGCACCCTGGGGGCGACGCAGCAGGTAGGCGCTGCCGGCGGCGAACTCGGCCAGCGCCGCGCCGCCGGCCGGCCACTCCAGCAACACGTCGATGCGCGCCTGGGTGAGCGCAGGCAGAGCCTCCAGCCAGGCGCGCGCTCGCGCGCGCGAAGGGGCGCGAGGGCAGCGCACCACGATATCCAGATCACTGCCCGGGCCCGTGCTGGGACTGCCGCTGGCCAGCTCGAAAGCCGCGCTGCCCGCGGGACCCCAGTCCCGCGGACCGGCCTCGCGCCAGGCCTGCTCCAGTTGTTCCAGGGCACGAAAGGCGCCCAGCGCAGTGCGCGCCGGGGCCAGGCCGGCGGCGCGCCGGCGCAGCTCGCCCGGGCGCAGCAACTCGCGCACCTGGTCCGCGTCCACCCAGGCCGCCAGCCTCTGGCTGCGCTGCGCGCCGCGCACGCCGACGGCGATGCGCCCGGCGCGCACGGCGGCACGTCGCGTCACGACCCAGGGAGTCGCAGCCAGCGCCGCCTGGGCCCAGGGTTCGGGGCCATGCTCCCATTGCAGCAGGCGCGGCGAGGCCAGACGCAGCAGATCGTGCACCCGCGCGCCGCGCCCCGGCTTCAACGCGTCCATTGCTCGGCCATGCGTCGCCGTACCTCGACGGAGGCGGCCCTGCCCTCGCGGGCCCTGGCCGCGGTCCAGCGCACCGAGAGGTCGCGCTCCTCGGGCGCGATATCGCGCAAGGCCTCGACCAGGGCCTCGCGCACCGTCTGCAGCTGTTGCGCGCTCGGCGCCTGCGCGTCCACCCCGGGAATCAGCCGGTGCAGCAAACCCAGCCCGGCGTAGTCGGCGATGCGGTAGGACATCGGCGGCTGCGCGCTGGCGAGCTCGTCGAGCTCGGCCAGGCTGCGCCGCGTCACGCGCGCCGCGGCCTCCCGTCCCATGGCGTGCACCGTCACGCCCGGATCGTCCAGGGCGAGCAGGCGCTGCGCCTGGTAGCCATGCGCGAGGAAGGCGCCCGACATGGCGCCGCCCACGAGCAGCGCGACCACCTTGTGGCCGGCCTGGCGCGCGCTGGCGTAGGCGTCCACCGCGGCCGCGCAAGCCAGGTGGATGCCCAGCATCTCCTCGCGCCGGCCATAGGCCTGCCCGCGCACGTCCACCACGGCGACCAGCGCTCGGCGCGCCCCGTCGCGGTCGGCCTGCAGGGCATGGCGCACCGCCGCGGCCAGCCC
>DAIDHU010000240.1 GCA_027451915.1 Thiomonas sp.
CGAGTTGATGATCGTGGTGGCGATCATCGGCATCCTGGCGGCCATCGCGATTCCCGCCTACCAGACCTACACCATCCGCGCCCAGGTGGCCGAGGGCCTGAGCCTGTCCGACGGCTACAAGACGGTGCTGTGGGACTATTACGCGCAACACGGCCGGTTCCCGTCCAGCAACCAGTCGGCCAGCGCGCCGTCGCCCGCCTCGATCCAGGGCAACTTCGTGCAATCCGTGGACATTTCCCACGGTCTGATCACGGTGAAGTTCGGCAACAAGGCCAACAAGGCCATCTCGGGCGACACGCTGCTGCTGTCAGGCATGACAGCCCATGACTCGCTGCTGTGGACCTGCACCCGCGGCACCGTGCCCGTGCAGTACATGCCCACCTCCTGCACCTGAGGCGCGGGCCGGGCGCCTGCGGCTCTCAGCCGTAGCGCCGCCGGTCCACGAACAGGGCATTGCCCTGCAGGCGCTTGGCCGCGCGCTTGAGTTCGGCCAGCACATTGGCCACCTCGCGGTGGGAATCGAAATGCCCGGGGTTGACCACGAAGGCCCCGATGGACAGCGTGGGCACGGGGAAGAACATGGCCTCGCCGCGCCGGTTTTCCGACCAGTAGCCCTTTTGCTCCAGCACCGCCGGTTCGAAGAACTGGGCCACCCCCGTCTCGAAGGCACGCAGCACGGCCTGCAGCCGGGATTCCCAGTCCTGCGAGCAGGACAAGGCGACGAAATCGTCCCCTCCGATATGCGCCAGGAACTGCTCACCCGCGGGCAGGTGGGTGCGCAGCAGGTCGGCCAGCATGAGAATGATCTCGTCGCCCATGCGGTAGCCGAACTTGTCGTTGAAGGGCTTGAAGTTGTCGATGTCGGCGTAGGCGGCGGCGAACTGGCGTTCCTCGTGCAGCCAGCGGTCGATGCAGTCGTTGATGGGCACGTTGCCCGGCAGCAGGGTCAGCGGGTTGGCATAGCGCGCCGCCTGCACCTGGAACTCGGTGACCAGGCGCAGCAGGTCGCCCACCAGCAGCAGTCCCCGGTACTGGCCGCCGTCGGTGACCAGCACCCCCTCGGTGGCGTGGCGGTAGCTGGAGTCGGCGATCAGGCTGCTGGCCTGCTGCAGGCTGCTCTTGGCGTCCAGGCGCAGCACGTCGCTGCTCATCACCAGGGTACAGGGCTTGTTGCCGAACAGGTCGCGCACATGGGGGCGGAACAGCCGGTCGGCGACCACGTAGCGATTGATGATGCCCAGCGCCCGGCCCTGCTCGTCGACGATGGGCACCGAGGTCAGGTCCGGGTCCTGCTCCAGCATGCGCAGCACGTGGTCCAGCTTGATCTGCGGCTGCACCGGAACAATGGGGCGCGCCAGGCCCAGCACCGACTGCTCGATGCTGCCGCGGCTGGCCAGCGCATGCAGCGCGGGCTGCGGGTTGCCCAGCACCTCGCGGGTGCGTGGCGCGGGCTCGATGGCGGGGCGGGGATGGGGCCGGGCGATGAAAAAGCCCTGGGCCATGCTGACCCCGATCTCGCGCAGCGTGAGCAGGTCGCGCTCGGATTCCACCCCCTCGGCCACCACCACCGACTGGCTGGCCTCGGCCAGCAGCAGCATGGAGCGCACGAAGGCCGCCTTGAAGGGGTCGTTGGCCAGGTCGGCGGTGTAGCTGCGGTCCACCTTCAGGTAGCGCGGGCGCAGGCGGTTCCACAGCGCGAAGCGCCCGAAACCCTGGCCCAGGTCGTCCAGCGCCAGCCCATAGCCCAGGTCGCGCAGGAAGCGTGCCGCGCTGAAGGCCTGGGTGTCCTCGGCCAGGGAGTCCGACTCCAGCAATTCCAGCACCAGGCGGGACGGGGGCAGCCCCTGCTCCTGCAGCCAGCGCAGCGTGGATTCGCGAGCGAACCAGCCCGAGTCGAACAGCGCCTCGGTGACGTTGATGAACAAATGCCCCGGCAGCGCGGCCGTCGCGAAGGCCTCGATGCTGGTCTGCACGCACAGACGGTCGAATTCGGCGACCCGGCCGCTGGCGCGCGCGCAGTCGAACAGATGGTCGGGGCGTTCCAGCGAGCTGCCCGCGGGACCCCGGATCAGGGCTTCGAAACCGTGGAAACTGCGGTTGCGAAGGTCAAGAACCGGCTGGAACACCGTATTCAGCAGTTTGCCATCCAGGATGGCCTGAAAGCTGGCGGGGCGATCCGCCTCGGCGTCGACAGGGTGCAAGGGCAGGGCGATGGCGGCCATGGCGGCATGAGGGGATTTGTCGTCGATGGTCGTACAGGCTCATGACAATGTGGTGACAGCAGGCCCTGGTCAAAGAAGCCGGCCGGTGGCGCGCGCGTCGGGCCCGAACATGGACGCGAAGGGCGCGATTCCCGACAGCGGCGGCAGGCGCCAGCTGCGCAGCCACGCCGGCAGGCGCCGCGGCTCCAGCGGCGGCGAGATCGCCATGCCCTGGCCGAAGTCCGCCTGCAGGTACTGCGCGTACTCCAGCAGGATCTGCGTCTCCAGGCCCTCGATGGTGATCCCCAGGTCGAGCCGGCGCGCCAGGTCCACCAGTCCGGTGACCAGCGGCACCGCGCGGGGGTTGTTGGCGACGATGCCGTGCACCAGGCCCTGGTCCACCTTGACCATGTCGATGGGCAGGCTGTTGAGCCGCAGCAGGCTGCTGTAGCCGGCGCCCAGGTCGTCCAGCGCCAGGCGCACGCCCAGCGCGCGCAGGCGATCGGTGGTGTCTCGCATGGTGGCCTGCGTGGCCACGTCGCGGTCCTCCAGGATCTCCAGGCTGAGGCGTCGCGGGTCGATGCCCCGGCGCTCCAGGGCGGAGCGCACCCAGTCCACGCAATCGGCGTGGCGCAGCGTGGAGGGGGGAAGGTTCAGCGAGAGATCCAGCTTCAGGCCCTGGCGCTCCCAGTCGACCAGGGACTGCAGCGACAGGTGCAGGCCCTCGAGGAACAGGCGGTCGAGTTCGTGCTGTCCCAGTACCGGCAGGAAGCGCCCCGGCGTGAGCAGGGTGCGCTCGTCGAGTTGCAGTCGCGCCAGCGCCTCCACCCGTGTGCAGCGCTGCAGGCGCAGGTCGACGATGGGCTGCATGAACATGCGCAGCCCGCCGGCGAACAGGCGCTGGCGCCACAGCGCGCGCTCGTCGGCGGCCACCGCCGGCAGCGCGATGCCCTCGCCCACGCGCGCGAGTTCGGCCGCCACCGAGGCGCGCAGCGAGTCCAGCGCGTGGCGCATCAGCTGGGTGTTGAACTGTCCCGGCAGGCGTCCGTACAACTGCAGCACCACCAGCACGTTGCCGGAGACATCCAGCACCGGCACGGCGACCGAGCTGCGCACGCCCCGGGCCAGCAGCTGCACGGCCCAGTCGCGCCCCTGCCGCGCCGCGCGCCCGATGTCGGGGCCCAGCTCGATGCCCGCGCGCAGCCAGCTGCGCGCCAGCGCCCCCCCGCGCGCCTGCGCGGCCTCGGGGTCGTGCGGGCTGGGCGCGGCCCCGCCGCTCCAGGGCTCGTGGGCCGTGCTCTGCGCCTCCAGCACGAAGCCGCCACGCGCGTCCTGGGTGTAGCCGGCGCAGCACACCAGGAAGGGCAACTGCTGCAACGACTCGACCACCATGTCCAGCAGGTCGCTGCGCCGGCGCGCAGCCTGCAGCGACGCGGCCAGTTGGCGCAGGCGTTCGATCAGCTCGTGGCGCAGGGCCTCGGCGCCCTGGTGCTGGAAGCCGATGTCGGACTCCATGCGCCGCAACAGCGTGCCCAGCAGCAAGCTGCGCTCGCTCAGGCGGGCCGGGATGCGGTGCGCCAGGCCGGCCACGTCCTGGTACAGCCGACCCATGGCCCCCACTCCCGCCTGCGCCGGCAGGCCCAGGGCCGCCAGCAGCCGCCCCAGGCCCTCGGCGTGCTCACGATGCCGGGCCTGGCGCAGGCCCGGGGCCAGCAGCAAGGGCACGTAGCCCCCGAGTCCGGGCAGCAGTTCGACGGCGTCGCGCGCGGGCAGGCCCGAGGCCTCGCCCTCGGGCGCCTGCTCGCACAGACCCAGGGCCTCGAGGAATTCCTCGTTGAGCCGCGGCAGCTGCGGGCCCAGGAATCGCTGCAGCCAGGTCATGGTCTCGGCGGTCTCGTCCCCGTAGGCGTCGAGCTGCTCGCTGCGGCGCTGAAGATCCCGTTCGGCCTGGCTGAACACGGCGGCCTCGGCCAGCCCGAGCAGGCGCGAGGCGCTGGTGGCGTCCTGCGGGTACAGGGCGCAGCCCACCGAGGCCGAGAGCTTTCGCGTGCTGGATGCGCCCACCACGAAGGGCTCGTGCAGGGACTTGATCATGCGCTCGACCACGCCGCGCCAATCCTCGGCCGCGGCTCCGCGCAGCAGCACTCCGATGGAGTCCGCCCCGACCCGGGCCAGCATGTCGCTGCCGCCCAGGGCGCGCAGGCGTCGCGCGAGCTCGACCAGCACGGCGTCGCCGGCCTTCCAGCCCCAGGTCTCGTTGATACTGCCGAAACGGTACACATCCAGCACCAGCACGGCCAGACGCCCGTCGGCGCCCGGCCGGGCCGCCAGCTCGCCCACCCTTCGCTCCAGGGCGGTGCGGGTGGCCAGGCCGGTCAGCGCATCGCGCGTGCCCCGGTTCGCGCAACCCAGCGCGGCCAGCAGTCGAGACGGTGCGAAACGGCCGCCAGCTGCGAGTTGGAAGGAAGGTGCGCCCATGGCTCCCGCAAGAGGTGCGTTGCGGGCTATTTTTCTTCCGGGGCTATTAAATCGGTATCAAGCCCCGAGCAGTATTGCGTGGCGCCGGGGGGCGGCCGGGTCGGCTCATGGGCCGGGCTGCTGCGCGGGGGCTTCGGCGCGAACGCGCGCGACCAGCCAGTCGGTCAGGCGCTCGCGCGCCTGCTCGGCGGTGCTGCCATGTCCGCCGGCCTGGGCCTGCCAGGTGCGCACTTCGGCCGGCGCCGCGTGCGCCAGGAAGTCCCTCAGGGCCGACGAGGCCTCGCGGCGCGGGCTGCGAGGGCCCATCCAGTGGGCCGCCAGGGCCCCCAGCCAGGTGCTCACCCGCGTGGGGTCCACGTCCAGGCGCAGCTCTGCCAGCCAGCGCGGGAACTCGGCGGCCGGCATGGGGCGCGCCAGGGCGTAGCCCTGGGCCAGGGTCGCGCCCAGCGCCAGCACGGCCTCCAGCACGCCCCGGTCCTCCGCGCCCTCCACCACGATCTGACGCTCCAGGTCGTGGCCCAACTGGATGATCGCCCGCATCAGCCCCAGGGTCTGCAGGGGCGCGCGGCGCAGCTCCAGGGTCAGTCCCTGGTCGAGCTTGATGCAGTCGAAGGGCAGCATGGACAGGCGCTGCAGGCTGCTGTAGCCGGAGCCCAGGTCGTCCATCGCCAGGCGCACCCCCAGCGCCTTGAGGGCGTGCAGGGCCGCGCTCTGGGTGCGCATGTCCACGTCCTGGTTTTCCAGCAATTCCAGGGTCAGGCGCTGCGGCGCCACGCCATGGCGCCGCAGCGCCTGTTCCACCCAGCCGGTGCACTCGGGGTCCAGCAGCGTGGAAGGCGGCAGGTTCAGCGCGGCTTCCATGTGCAGGCCCTGGGCTTCCCAGGCGCGCAGTTGCAGGCAAACCTGGTCCAGCCCCAGGCGCAGCAGTCGGTCGAGTTCGGTGTCACCCAGGATGGGCAGGAAGCGCGAGGGCGCCAGCAGCGTGCCGTCGGCCAGGCGCAGGCGCGCAAGGGCCTCGACGCGCCGGCAGGAGCCGTCGACCAGGTCCACCACGGGCTGCACGAACATCTCCAGGCCGCCCGAGAACAGGCGCTCCCGGCATCGTTGCGCCTGGGCCTGGGCCAGGGGCTCGGAGGAGCTGGCGCGACGGCAGGATTGCCAGACCCTCGCCGCATGCTGCTGCAATGCCCGCGCGAACTGCTGCATGCCCGCGCTGGAGAACTGGTTCGGCCAGGCGCCGAACAGGCCGAGCACGAACACCGGCTGGCCCTGCTCGCCGGGCACCGGAATGGCCAGCGCGCTGCGCACCCCCAGTTCGTCGGCCATGCCGCTCCAGTGCCGCACCCTGGGATCGCTGGCGTAGGCATCGCAATGCTGGATGCGCGCGCTGTGCCAGGCCTGCACCAGCAGTCCGCTGTCGTCCGTGCCGGCGTTCTGCAGGCAGGCGTCGAAGCTGGCCCGCCTCAGCCACTCGACGATGGCCGCCGAGCGCGGGCCGCTGCCGGCCTCGCGCTGGAACACGCCGTGGGTGTCCGGGCGCATCACGTGGCAGGCCAGCAGGCCGGGCAGGCTGCCGAGCGGGGCGATGAGCTCGTGCACGGCGTCGCGCCACAGCGCCCGCGCCGGCAGCGTGTCGGGCGTGAGCGCGGAGAAATAGGCCGAAGCGACTTCGGCCAGCGCACCCATCTGCTCCTGCAGATCGTCCTCCAGGCGCTCCTCGATCAGGCGCAGCAGCTGAAAGCGCGTGCGCGCGGGCAGCGCGGAGTCGCCCAGGGCCTCGGCGGCGAGGCGCCGGTACAGGCCCTGGGGGCGGATCATGTGCTCGGCGCTCACCCCCACCAGGGCATGGATCTCGCCCAGGCGCCTTGCCTGGCGCAGCACGGCCTCGCGCGAGGTCGCCGGGTCCAGCACCAGGCGCAGGTGCTCGGCGTGGCGCGCGCGCAGCGCCTGGCGCTCGGCGGGCCGCAGGGAGGCGACGATGGAGCGCGTCTGGGTGTCCTGGCCGAGGTCGTCGTAGAAGGCCTGCGCGAAACGTTCGGTGGCCTCTGCCAGCAACGCGCGCACCTTGCCCAGCAACTGGGCGGCCTCCGGGCCGTAGGGGTCGAAGGAGGGATCCTGCCCCGGCTCGGTCGCCTGGCGCACCCCGAGCTGCCACCAGCGCCGCCGCTGCTGCTTGCGCGCCTTGACCTGGTACAGCGCGGCGTCGGCCTGGCGCAGCAGGGTGTCGCTGTCGGCGCTGTCGCCGGGGAACACGGCCAGGCCCATGGTCATGCCCACGCTGGCCTGTACCGAGCCACCCAGCGCGAAGGGCCGCTCGACCGCGCCGTGAAGTCGTCGCAGCAGCCGGCTGAGCTGGCGCGCCAGATGCCGGTCCTCGAGTTCCTCGATGACCACGACGAATTCGTCGCCCCCCAGGCGCGCCAGGAAATCGCATTCGCGCAGCAGCGAGCGCAGGCGCTGCGCGACTTCCTGCAGCAGCCGGTCACCGGCGTCGTGGCCGAAGCTGTCGTTGACCGGCTTGAAGTCGTCCAGATCGAGCATGCCCACCGCGACCACGCGTGACTTGCGCCGGGCGCGCGCCAGCGCCTGCGGAAGGTATTGCTCCAGCGCCCTGCGGTTGGGCAGGTCGGTCAGCAGGTCGTGCAGGGCCTCGTGGCGCAGGCGCTGCTGCAGGCGCGCGCGCTCGGTGACGTCCTGGAACGTCCACACCGAGGTGGCTTCGTCGTCGCGGGTCAGGCCCGCGGAGACATCGCACAAGATTTCCTCGCCGTCGCGGCGCAGCACGCGCACGTCCATGGCCAGCGCGCTGCCGTGCTGGCGCAGGCGAGGGTAGAGGTTGCCCACGCGCACATACTCGGCCTGCGAGGCGTAGACCATGCGCGTGGAGCGGCCGACCAGTTGCGTGGGCTCGTCGTAGCCCAGCATGTGGGCGAAGCGCCGGTTGGCGCTGACGATGAAGCGCCCGCGCACGACCACGATGCCGGCCAGGGTGTGGTCGAGCAGCGCATGCTGCAGGCCGGTGAGTTCGCGCTCGCGGCGCGCGGCGTCCAGGCGGTCGAGGCCGCGGGAGATGTTGTGCGCCAGCTCGGTCAGCAGGGTCTGCATCTGCTCGTCGAAGGCATCCTCGTCGCCGTGCATCACCGTGAACAGGCCCCACATGTCCTGGGCGCGCCGGATGGGCAGCGTGGCCGTGGCGCGCATGCCGCAGCGCGCGGCGCGCTCGCGCCAGGGCTCCAGCATGGGCGAGCGCACGAAGGAGGCGAGGAAATAGGCGCTTTGCTCGCGCCAGGCATGCCCTGCCGCGCCGCGGCCCCCGACCTGGTCGGGGCGCACCGAAAGCTCCAGTCCTTCCATGTAGGCACGCTCGCCGGCGCTGGCCAGGAAGCGCAGGCTTCCCTGCTCGTCGGGCCGGCCGACCCAGGCCAGGCGCAGGCCCCCGTCGGCCACGGTGATGTCGCAGATGCCCTGCAGCATGGCCTGCTCGTCCGCGGCCTGGGCGATCAGCTGGTTGGAGCGGGCCAGCACGGAGGTGAAGTCGACGCGCCGCTGCAGGCGCCGGTGTTCGCGCGCCAGGCGCTGCGCCGCGCGCCTGGCTTGCAGCACGTCCATCGCCTGACGCGCGATGGCGCGCATGAGCTCGCGCTGCCTGGGGCGCAGCGCGCGTGCCCTGGGCCCCCCCACCCACAGCACGGCGATTTCCCGGCCCTGCCCGTCCACCAGGCTTTCGTGCTCGCACAGGCCAGGTGCGGGCTGCGCATGCGGCGCGAAACCCGGGCCGGGGGCCTCGGCGCGCGCGGCGGGCAGGCCCTGCGCGGCGCGCAGCAAGGTCCTGCAGGCGCCGTGCTCGACGTCGCCATGCAGGCCCTGCAGCCATTCGTCCTCGTCGCGCAGGCGCAACAGGGCGGCCGGAAGCTCCAGGGCCTGCGCGGCCAGAGCGGCGGCCTGATCCAGCCAGGCGCTCTCGCACTCGGGCGAGGTCGCCTGGGCATCGGGCTGCCAGTGCGCGTCGGCGGCGGGGCCGCGCGCCGGCAGCCGCGCGGCCCCGGGCTGCGCAAGTGCGGTGGCCGAGGCCGGATCGGGCGGCGCCTGCTGCGAGGCGGATTGGGTCGGTATCTGCGGTTTCATGGACGGACAGGGGCGGGTCTCGAGGATGCCGTGTCCGGCACATGCCGGCGCGACGGGCGCGCGATACCGATGCTCCACAGGTCCACGCGCGATGGGTGGCCCATTGTCGGATGCATGGGCGCCACGCGGACGTGAACAATGTCACGAAAACGACGCCATATTGCGTTTGTGCTCAGCGTGCCCGATGCGCTGTCTGCTCCGGGGACGGAGAATGCACGCAGGAATTGCGAGGGCTGGCGCTGGCGCGGCCTCGCCCTCCAGGATTGCATGGTCATTTCCACATCGGCGCTCAGGAACGGGAACAAGGTGCATCACCAGCCTCCATCGCAGGCCGCCACGCGGCCGGCGTCGCGCAAGACCCCGATCGGCGCGGAGCAACAGGCGCAGCTGCTGGAGTCGCTGGGCCTGGTAGCTCTGGCCCAGGCGGTGGCCTGCGAGGCCTGCGCATGGCTGTTCGCTGCGCATGCGGGCGAACTGGCGGTGACGGCCTGGGCGCTGCTGGTGCTGGGCCTGCAGTCCTGCGCGCTGCTGCTGCGCCGGCGCATGCCCCTGTCGAATGCGCAGGCCCAGGCACGTGCGGGCGGCGGGCCCGCGCCCTTGCACAGCCTGCTGCGCGCGGCCGGCATCGTGCAGGGCCTGTTGTGGGGCCTGATGCCCTGGTGGCTGGCCCCGCGCGGCGGCTTCGCGGCGGGCCTGGGCGCCTTCATCGTGGCCTGCGTGGCCGGGGGCGTGGCGCTGGCGCTGGCTTTCGATGCCGTCGCCGCGCTGGGTTTCGCGGCCGCAGCGCTGCTGCCCCTGGTGCTGTGGCTGAGCCTGGGAGGGGCCGCGGCCTCGCATCTGGCGGCCTTGCTGGCAGCGGCCTACCTGTTGTTCGTGGTGCTGGCGGTGCACGCCGCGCAGCAGCGCTTCGTGCGCGGCCAGGTCTGGCGGGCCCGCGCATGGCGGGAAATGCAGCTGCGCGAGCTGCAGGCGGTGCGCGCGCATCGCATGGCGCGCCTGAACGCCCTGCTGGTGGAACTGGGCCAGCTGGGCGCGCAGGCGGAGGACGCGGAGCCGTTGCGCCAGGCGGTGTGCCGAGTGGCCGTGCAGCGCGGGGGCCTGAGCCAGGCCTGGATCGGCCGCCCCGACGCGTCCGGGCAGGCGCTGGAGCCGCTGGCCGGATTCGCCGCGCGCGAGGCCGCGAATCCCGCGCCGGGGCGCGAACTGGCGCTGCGTGCGTGCAGGCAGGCCCAGGCCTGCTTCGACTACGCGCAGGCCGAGGCGCGGGATGCGCGCCCGGCCGCGCCGGACCTCGCGGGCGGGCCCCCGAGCCCGCCCGGGGTCTGGGTGGCCGCGCTGCCGCTGCACGACGTTGAAGTCGGGCATGCGGGCACTTGCTCGGTGCTGGTGCTGTGCCTGGACGAGCCCGAGGTGGTGGACGCGGCCACCACGGAAGTGCTGCTCAACGTGGGCCTGACGGTACAGCGCGCGATGCAGGCGCTGGAGCAGCGCCGCCGCATGGAGCAATTGCAGCGCCTGTACCGCGCCTTGATGCGCGAGGGCGACGTGCTGCTGCAGGCGCGCAGCGTGCCCGACATGTTGCTGCGCACCTGCCAGACCCTCACCGAGGGCACGCAGTTCCACGCCGCATGGATGGCACGCCCGGACGACAGCGGACGCATCGAGGTGATCGCCCGCGCCGGCAGCGGCGCCGAGCAGCTCGACGCCCTGCGCATCAGCCTGCACGACACCGACAGGTCTCCGCTGGCGATCCGCGTGTGGGACAGCCACCGCAGCGCCTGCTGCAACGACCTGCTGGGAGACCCCTGCATGGCGCCCTGGCGCGGGTCGATGAGCCGGTACGAATGGCGCTCGGCGCTGGCCGAGCCGGTGTTCCGCGGGGGCTCCCTGTGGGCGGTGCTGGTGTTCGTGTCCCCCCAGCGCGATGCCTTCGACCGCGCGACCAGCGAGCTGTGCCAGCGCGTGGCCGAGCTGCTGGGACACGGCCTGGACGAGCTCGATACCAAGCGCCGGCTCAACGACCTGCAGCTCGAGGAGTCGCACCGCGCGCGCCACGACCTGCTGACCGGCCTGCCCAACCGTTTCGCGCTCACCCAGTACCTGCCGCAGGCCCTGGCCGCTGCGCGGCGCGACGGCAGTGTGCTGGCGGTGGGCATGCTCGACCTGGACGACTTCAAGCCGGTCAACGACACCTGGGGCCACGACGCGGGCGACGTATTGCTGCGCGAGATCGCCCAGCGCCTGCGCGCGGCGATCCGCAAGTTCGACGTGCTGGTGCGCCTGGGCGGCGACGAGTTCGTCGTGGTCATCGAGCAGATCGACGCCGACCATGTGCTGGAGCAGATGGGAGACGTGCTGGGGCGCCTGCACGCCGCCGTCGAGCAGCCCTTCGAGCTGGCGCCGGGCTGCCGCGTGAGCGTGGGCATGTCCATGGGGCTGGCCCTGTTCCCGCTGGACGCGCAGGACCCGGAGGGCCTGGTGCGCCAGGCCGACGCGGCGATGTACCAGGCCAAGTTGCACAAGCGCGATCGCGCGCGCTGGTGGCAACTGGCCCCCGCGGCGGGCGCGCGGCTGGAGGGCGGCGCTCCCCGGGCCGTGCCGCAATTGCAGGTGGTGTCGTCCTCCCGCGGCTCCTGAGCCGGCTAGGGATCCAGCAGGCTGAGCTGCATGGCCGCGGGGTCGCCGCCGGCCTCGGCGGCATCGTGCAGCGCGGCCGCGCGCACGCCCAGCAGGCGCAGCCGGCGATCGAGCTCGACGCGGCGCAGGCACTGCCCGGCCGCCTCGCGGATGGTCCGCGCATCGTTCACGGGGTGGGGCAGCGACAGGTCGCGGGTGACCGTGCGGAAGTCCTCGAAGCGCAGCTTGATGCCGATGGTGCGCGCCGCGCAGCCCTTGCGCCGCAGGTCCTCGGCCAGCTGGCGGCACAGCTCGGTGAACAGGCGCGAGAGCTCGGCGCGGTCGCGCCGAGGGTGCAGGTCGCGCTCGAAGGTGGTCTCCCGGCTGACTGACTTGGGCTCCGAATGGGTCTGCACCGGACGGTCGTCGCGCCCATGCGCGACGGCGTGCAGCCAGGATGCGTAGCCGCGCCCGAAATGCTCCTGCAGCAACTCCGGGGGGGCCGCGGCCAGCTCGCCGATGCTGTGGATGCCCAGGCCGCGCAGGCGCTCGGCCGCCTTGGGCCCGATGCCGTTGATGCGCGCCGCGGGCAGGGGCCAGATGCGCACGGGCAGGTCGTGCATGTGCAGCACCGTGATGCCCCCGGGCTTGCGCAGCTCGGAGGCGATCTTGGACAGCAGCTTGTTCGGGGTCACTCCGATGGAGCAGCTCAGCCCGGTGGCCTCGCGCACGGCGTCCTGGATCTCGCGGGCCAGGGCCTCGGTGTCGGCCTGCGCGTGTCCGCTGAGGTCGATGTAGATCTCGTCGATCCCGCGGTCCTCGATGAGCGGGGCGATGCCGGCCACGGCCGCCTTGAAGCGCCGGGAGTACTCGCGGTAGGCCTCGAAGCGGGCCGGCAGCAGGATCGCGTCGGGCGCCAGGCGGGCGGCCTTCATCATGCCCATGGCCGAGAACACGCCGAGGGCGCGCGCCTCGTAGGTGGAGGTGGTGACCACGCCGCGCCCGGCGTAGTCGCGCAGGCGCGCGAACCGCCAGCTGCCGTCGGCCAGGCGCTCGGGCTGCCAGCGATGGCGTCCGCCCACGACCACCGGCTGGCCGCGCAGTTCGGGGTAGCGCAGCAACTCCACGGAGGCGAAAAAGGCGTCCATGTCCAGATGCGCGATGCGCCGGGGCGCGCAGGCGCCGCGGGCGGGAGCGGGGGCGGGGTCGGAGACGGGGTCGGAGGCCATGGAGCGCGAACGCGGCGGCGAGGCCGCGGCACTGATCATATCCACAGTAAGGCCCGGCATCCAGCGCGCAGGCTTCGGGTCCGCTCGGCGCAGGACGCCTGAAAATTGCGCCGAGCCGGCCTAGACTGCACGCTGGCCGCGTTGGTCCGCGTGCATCCGAGTGCATCCGCGTCGTCGCGGAGATGTTCCCAACCCTCACAGGAGAGCCCAGCCATGGACAGCATCCAGGTCGTCTACACCACCAGCGCCACCGCAACCGGAGGGCGCAACGGACACACCCGCTCGCAGGATGGCCAGGTCAGCGTGGACCTTTCGGTGCCCAAGGCCATGGGGGGCCCGGGCCGCCCGGCCACCACCACCCCGGAGGATCTGTTCGCGGCCGGCTACGCCGCCTGCTTCGGCGGCGCGCTGGATTTCGTGGCCAAGCAGCACAAGAAGAACGCCTCCGGCGCCACCGTGACCTGTTCGGTATCCATCGGCCCTCGTGACGGGGGCGGCTTCGGCTTGGCCGTCAGGCTGCGCGTGGAGGACCGCTCGCTGCCCCAGCAGGAGCTGCATGCGCTGGCCATGGAGGCCCACGAGAAGGTCTGCCCCTACTCCCACGCCACGCGCAACAACGTGGACGTGCAGGTCGAGGTGCAGGGGGCCTGAGCCGCGCCTCAGGGCTGCGCGTCGCTCCAGGCACGCAGATCCGAGGCGACGCGCTGGATCACGTCGTCCCAGGTTTCGCCCGGGTCCTGGCGGAACAGGCGCATCACCCCCGGATACCACGGCGAGTCCTCGCGCTCGAGCAGCCAGCGCCAGTCGCTGCCCATGGCGGGCAGCAGCACCCAGCAGGGCCTGCCCAGCGCGCCCGCCACGTGCGCGGCCGAGGTGTCCACGCAGATCAGCAGGTCGAGCTGGGCGAGGATGGCTGCGGTGTCGGCGAAGCTGGCGATCCCCGGCGCGAGGTCGGTGATGGGCTGCGTGGGGCCGGCCCGCGCGGCCTCGTCCTCGCCCTGGCCTTTTTGCAGGCTGACGAAGGCTGCGTCGGTGCAGGACCACAGCGGCGCCAGCACCTGCAGCCCCGGCAGCGAGCGGTTCAGGTCGTTGCCATGCCCGGCGGCGCCTTTCCAGACCAGTCCGATGCGCCTGCGCGCCTGCGGCAGCCTGGGCGCCCAGGCCTCGATGCGCCGCGGCTCGGCGCTCAGGTAGGGCAGCCGCGCCGGGATGGTGTCCAGCGTGGTTCCCAGCAGGCCGGGCAGGCTGAAGGCCAGCACCCAGTAATCGTGCGCCTCGAAGACTTCATCGTCGCCGAACACGGCGTCGACCCCGGGCGCCGTGGCCAGCAGGGATTTCAGCGCGGCCCTGCACTGCAGCGACACCCGGGTCGCGCCGCGCTCCTTGAGCAGGCGCGCATAGCGGGCCAGCTGCACCTGGTCGCCGAAGCCCTGTTCACCCAGCAGGATCACCGACTTGTCGCGCAGGGACTCGCCGCGCCAGGCGGGAAAGGAGAGCTCGGGAAGTTGGCTGATGACATGCGGCAGCCCGGGATCCAGGCGCGCTTCGTGCAGCGGCCACGCCTCCTCCATGCGCCCCATGCGCAGCAGCAGCACGCTCAGATTCCAGCGCGCGGTGGCGTTGCCGGGGTCCAGGCGCAAGGCTTCGCGATAGGCGGTCTCGGCCTCCTGGAGCCTGTCCATTTCGAGCAGGGCGCCGAGATTGTTCAAGGCATCGAAAAAGTCCGGCCGCTCCCGCAGCGCTTGTCGATAGGCCTGCTCGGCCTCTTGCAGACGCCCTTGGCGCTTGAGCAGATTGCCCCGAAGCACCAGGTGGCGGCTCGGGTCGTCGTCCAGCGCGCGGGCGCGCTCCAGGCAGGCTTCGGCGCGATCGAACCAGCGCCGACTCATCGCCAGCTCGCTCAGCGCGTACCAGGCCTCAAGCTTGTCCGGATGCGCTTGCAGCACATGCTCGAAGGCCGCGGCCGCCTCCTCGAAGCGCGCCAGCTGCTGCAGGGCCTGCCCCAGCTGGAAACGGGCCTCGTGCAACTCGGGATCGAGCTCGAGCGCGCGCGCCAGGGCCTGCGCCGCGTCCTGCGTTTCCTGCAGTCTGAGCAGGGCCTGGCCCAGGTTCGCGTGGACCTGCGCCAGATCCGGCGCGGCGCGCAGCGCGCGCCGGTAGGCCGCCGCCGCCTCGCGGTGCTCGCCTTGCTCGTACAGCAAGTTGCCCAGGTAGAAGTGCAGCATCGCCGAGTCCGGATCCGCGCGCAGTCCATTGCGGGCCGACTGCAGCGCCTGCCGGGCGTCGCCGGTCTGGAACTGCAGGCGGCAAAGCTCCTGCCATGCGAAGCCGAAATCGGGTCTGCGGCGCAGCGCCTCGCGCAGGCGCTGCATGGCCGTGGCGGTGTCGCCGCGCGCCTCGGCGATCTGGCCCAGGAACAGGTAGGGTTCCTCGCGTCCGGGGTCCAGCGCCAGCGCCTGGTCCAGCCGGGAAACCGCCTCGTCCAGGCGGCCCAGCTGTTGCAGGGCGAAGCCCAGGTTGGAGCAGGCGATGACATGCCTCGGGTCCAGGGCCAGCGCCTGCTCGTAGCAGGCCACGGCCTCCTCCAGCCGTCCCTCGGCCACGCAGCGGTTGCCGCGCGCGGCCAGCTCTGCGGCCTGCGCGTCCCGGGCCGGGCCCGGCGCGTGCGCATCGGGGGATGGACCCGCAGGGGGCGGCTCCGAGGCGCTGGGGGCGGTGGAACCCTCGCTGCGCGAGGCGCCTTGGAACCAACGACGAATCGAGCTCAGCATGCGTGTTCCCGCGGGGCCGCGCTAGCGAGCCAGGGCCAGCAGGACTTCCCGGACCAGCAGGTCGACGAAATCGTCCTCATGCCCCAGATCTCGCAGGGTCCACTTCAGGCGGTTGCTCAGCTTGGCCTTCTTGTAGGTGTTCAGCGGATGCGCGCCCGCGAAATCCCGTGCCCGTTGCAGCACCCTGGCCAGCAGCTTGCGGCGCCTGTCCTCGCGCTTGCCGGGGCTGGCCGTGGCGATGGATCGCAGCTCGGAATCGCAATACCTGGCGAGTTCCTCGCCGAACGCACTCGCCTGGCTGGCGTCGAACCATCGCAGCAGCACCATCGCTCCCCATCGCCTGTCCGGTCCGCGCCGGAGTGCCCGTTCCCCGGTCGGCTGGCCGTCCGGGTCCTGGATCCCATTATTGCTGAATGGTCTTCAGGGTTTCCAGCGGCGCGCGTGGCAGGCGCCGCTGCCTTAAGCTAAGGGAATGACATCGACCCGCACCCCGGCATCCGCCATCTTCTCCCGCGACTACGAGCAGGCCCGTACACGTTTCCTGGAGGCCGCGGCCGCGCGCGGCGCGGCCGTCGAATCGGCCGTGCTCGAGGGGCTGCGCGGTGCGCGCGGCGAGGAACTGGCGATGGACACGGCGCTGCTCGGCCCGCGTGGCGCGCGCAAGGTGCTGGTGGTGAGCTCCGGCACCCACGGGCCGGAAGGCTTCGCCGGGTCGGCCGCGCAACTGGCGCTGCTGCAGGACCAGGAATTGCTGCAGCGGGCCGGGAGCGCCGGGGTGGCGCTGCTGCTGGTGCATGCGGTCAATCCCTATGGTTTCTCGCATCTGCAGCGCACCAACGAGGACAATGTCGACCTCAACCGCAACCACATTGATTTCAGCCGCCCGCTGCCGGCCAATCCCGTGTACGCAGAGCTCGAGCCCCTGCTCATGCCGCAGCAGTGGCCCCCCAGCCCGCGGGACCGCAAGGCCCTGCAGGACTGGATCGATCGCCATGGCCTGCCGGCCTACCGCAAGGCCGTCACCGCCGGCCAGTACGCGTCGCCGGACGGTGTGTTCTACGGCGGCACCGGCCCGAGCTGGAGCAACCGCAGCCTGCGCGAGCTGCTGCGCCGGCACGCCTCGGAGGCCACCCACCTGGGCTGGGTGGACATCCACACGGGCCTCGGGCCCTACGGCCACGGCGAGAAGATCTACGCCGGCCGGGTGCTGGAACAGGACCATGCGATGGCCCGGGCGTGGTGGGGCGCCGACTTGTTCGCCCCCTTCGCCGGCGATTCGGTCTCGGCCGACGTATCCGGCCCGGTGGTCAGCGCCGCCTGCGACGAATGCCCGGGTGCCCGCCTGGCGCTGATGGGCCTGGAGTTCGGCACCGTCGAGCAGGAGGAGGTGCTGGGATGCCTGCGCGCGCAGGCCTGGCTGCGGCGCCATCCCGAGGCGCCCCAGGCGCTGCGCGAACAAGTGGCCCGGCGCACGCGCGAGGCCTTTTGCTGCGACAGCGACGAATGGCGCGGCATGGTGCTGGGCCAGACGCGCGTGGCCCTGCTGCAGGCCGTGCAGGGCCTGCGCGCGGCCTGAGCAGCACCCGAGCAGCACCCGAGCATCACCCAGGCGCGCCGCCCCGGCAGGCCACCCAGGAGGAGACCACACCATGCATTCGAGCACCCCGAGCATCGACGCAGGCGGCGACACGGCCCGCTCCGCGCAGGACGCGCCCGCGTCGCGCAGGGCGGTGGCGGCGGCCGTGGCCGGCAATGCGCTGGAGTTCTACGACTTTCTCAGCTACGCCTTTTTCGCCGTGTACATCGGCAAGACCTTCTTTCCGGTGCACAGCAGCTACATGAGCCTGCTGCTGTCGCTGGCGGTGTTCGGATTCGGATTTTTCGCGCGCCCGGTGGGCGGCGTGGTGTTCGGGCTGATGGGCGACCGCGTCGGGCGCCGCGCCAGCCTGATCCTGACCCTGGTGCTGATGACCCTGGGCACGCTGGGGGTCGCGCTGACCCCTTCCTACGCCAGCATCGGCCTGGCCGCCCCGGGGATCGTGGTGCTCGCACGCCTGGTGCAGGGCTTCGCGCTGGGTGGCGAGATCGGACCCTCCAGCGCCTTCCTGATCGAAGCCGCGCCCAGGCACCGGCGCGGCCTGTACGCCAGCTGGCAATTCGCCAGCCAGGGAGCGGGCATCCTGCTCGCGGGCATCATGGGCCTGCTGTTCGGGCGCGTGCTCGGGCAGGAGGCCATGCTGGCCTGGGGCTGGCGCGCGGCCTTTCTGCTGGGTCTGCTGGTGGTGCCGCTGGCGCTGTACCTGCGCCGCGCCATGCCCGAGACCCTGCACGCGCGCAGCTCGGGGCCTCGGCCCCATCGCGCTCCGGTGCGCTACGTGGTGATCGCCATCGGTGTGATCCTGGGCGGCACGGTGTCGGCCTACATCGGCAGCTACATGACCACCTACGCCATCGCCACCCTGCGCATGCCCCCCACCGCGGCCATGGCGGCGGTGGGGGGCATCCCGAGCGTGGCGATGGCGTAGGTGGTCATGTAGCTGCCGACATAGGCCGACACCGTGCCTCCCAGGATCACGCCGATGGCGATCACCAGGTAGCGCGCCGGCGCGCGATG
>DAIDHU010000241.1 GCA_027451915.1 Thiomonas sp.
CGAGCAGTGCGGCAACGGGGCGCGCTGCTTCGTCGCATTCGTGCGCCGGCGGGGACTGACCAGCAAGCGCGCCGTGCGCGTGCTCACGCGCTCGGGCGTCATCGAGCCCGCCATGGGTGACGACGGCGAGGTGCGCGTGGACATGGGCCCGCCGCGCTTCGAGCCGGCCGAGATTCCCTTCGATGCCTCGGGGCTGCGCGGGGTGCCCGAGGGCGACCTGCCGCGCTGGGAGCTTCCGCTGGACGACGCCCTGCTGCGCCTGAGCGTGGTCTCCATGGGCAATCCCCACGCGGTGCAGCGCGTCGATGACGTGGACCTCGCGCCCGTGGGGGCCCTGGGCCCGCGGCTGGAGCACCACCCGCGCTTCGCCCAGCGCGTCAACGCCGGCTTCCTGCAGGTGCTGGACGAGCACCATGCGCGCCTGCGGGTCTGGGAGCGCGGCGCCGGCGAGACCCTGGCCTGCGGCACCGGCGCCTGCGCGGCGGCGGTGGCGGGCATGCGACACGGCTGGCTGCGCAGCCCCGTGCGCATGCAGGCTCGCGGGGGAGAGCTGGGCATCGCCTGGGACGGCCCGGGCCGGCCGGTGTTCATGAGCGGCCCGGCGGTGCACGTGTTCGACGCCAGCATCGACCTGGATGCGCTGCCCGCGCCGCTGGCGCCGGCTTGAATCTTTTCTGGAAGGACCCCGATGGAACTCAGCGAACAGGACCTCGCCGCCTACCTGGCCGAGCACCCCGACTTTTTCGAACGCCACGCCGAGCTGCTGGCGACCGTGCAACTGGCCAGCCCCCACGGCAACCGCGCGGTATCGCTGCAGGAGCGCCAGATGGAAATGCTGCGCGACAAGATGCGCGCGCTCGAGCACCGGCTGGCCGAGCTCATGCGCAATGCCGCCGACAACGAGGCGCTGTCGGGCCGCCTGCTGGGCTGGGCGCGCGCGCTGCTGGAGCAGACGGAGGCCGCGGCGCTTGCGCGCTGCGTGGTGGACGAGCTGCGCCAGCGCTTCGACATGCCCCTGGCCGCCCTGCGCCTGTGGGGCCTGCGCCCCGAATTCGCCACGCTCCCGGAGGCCGCGCCGGTGGGTGAGGACATTCCCGTGCTGGCCAGCAGCCTGAGCCAGCCCTTCTGCGGCGCCAACGCCGGCTTCGAGGCCGCGCGCTGGCTGGCGGCGCCGCCGCAGTCGCTGGCCATGGTGGCCCTGCGCGAGCATGCGCAGTCGGGCGCCTTCGGGCTGCTGGTGCTGGGTTCGCAGCAGTCGGACCGCTTCACCGCCGACATGGGCACCGAATTCCTCGCCCGCCTGGGCGAGGTGGCCTCGTCCGCGCTGCTGCGCCTGCGGCCCCAGGCCTGAGCCATGACCGCGCCGCGGCCCGCCGTTCCCGACGCAGCGGCCGTGCCGCCGCGGCTGGCGCAGGCCTGCGAGCAACACCTGCGGCGCCTGGAGCAGGTGCGGCGCCTGGCGCCCCGCACCCTGGTCAACTACCGGCGCGACCTGCGCGATCTGTGCCAGCGCGCGGCGCAGGCCGGCGTGGACGCCGAGGCCTTGCAGCCGCGGCACCTGCGCGCCTGGGTGGCCGCGCTGCACGCGCGGGGCATGAGTCCGCGCGCCATCGCCGCAAGGCTTTCGGCCTGGCGCGGCCTGCTGCGCTGGATGGGAACCGAGGGCCTGCTGCGCACCGACCCCGCGCGCGAGCTTCGCGCTCCGCGCGCGCAGCGCCCGCTGCCCAAGGCGTTGAGCGTGGAGCACGCGGTGGCGCTGGCCGCCGGCGGGCCCACGGTTGCCGAGCCGCGCGCCGGCGCGCGTGCCCACGCGCTGGCCGAGCTGCTGTACTCCAGCGGCCTGCGGGTGTCCGAGCTGGTGGGCCTGGACCTGCGCCCCGTGCGCGGCGCCGAGCATGTCTCGCAGGGCTGGATCGACTGGGACGGCGCCGAGGCGCATGTGCTGGGCAAGGGGGGCAAGCGTCGCAGCGTTCCGGTGGGAGAACAGGCCATGCGGGCGTTGCGCGAATGGCTGCGCCTGCGCGGCGAGCCCCCGCCACGCGCCGCCGCGGGCGACCGCGCGGCGCTGTTCCTGGGCCCGCGCGGCGCTCGCATCACGGCCCAGCGGGTGCGCGAGGAACTGCGCCGGCGCGCCCTGGAGGCCGGCCTGCCGGTGGCGGTGCACCCTCACATGCTGCGGCACTCCTTCGCCTCGCACCTGCTGCAATCCAGCGGCGACCTGCGCGGCGTGCAGGAGCTGCTGGGCCACGCGAGCATCGCCAGCACCCAGGTCTATACCCGGCTGGACTTCCAGCACCTGGCCAAGGTCTACGACCAGGCCCATCCCCGCGCGCGCAAGCCGCGCTGAATCCGCACCGCGCATCGCCGTGAAAGTCATCCGCCTGTACCCCGGCAAGGAGCGCGCCGTGCTGCGCCGCCACCCCTGGATCTTCGCCGGAGCCATCGCGCGCGGCGGCGCCGACAGCGGGGAGACCGTGCGCGTGGAGTCTCACGACGGCCAGGTGCTCGGCTGGGCCGCCTACAGCCCGGCCTCGCAGATCCGCCTGCGCATGTGGAGCTTCGATCCGGCCCAGCGCATCGACCCCGACTTCCTGCGCGAGCGGGTGCGCGCCTCGATCGAGCGGCGCCGCGAACTCGGCATCGACCTGCGCGCCGCGCGCCTGGTCTGGGGCGAGGCCGATGGCCTGCCCGGCCTGGTCGTCGACCGCTTCGCCGACATCGCGGTGGTGCAGCTGCTCAGCGCCGGCGCCGAGCGCTGGCGCGAAGCCCTGCTGCAGGCCTTGCGCGAGTGCCTTCCCGGGCTGCGCATCCACGAGCGCTCCGACGTGGGGGTGCGCGAGCGCGAGGGTCTGGCCGAGCGCAGCGGCTGGCTGCACGGCGACGGCGCCACCCGCGTGAGCATCGAGGAGCACGGCATGCGCCTGCACGTGGACGTGGCCACCGGGCACAAGACCGGCTTTTACCTCGACCAGCGCGACAACCGGCTGCGCTTTCGCGAACTCGTGCGCGAACGCGGGCTGCGCCGGGTGCTGAACTGCTACGGATACACGGGCGGATTCACGCTGGCAGCGCTGGCCGGAGGCGCCAGCGAGGTGATCACCGTCGACTCCTCCGGCCCGGCGCTGCAGCTGGCCGCCGAGCACCTGCGCGACAACGGCTTCGACCAAGCCCGCAGCGAGCTGCGCGAGGCCGACGTCGGGCGCGTGCTGCGCGATCTGCGCGAAGCCGGCGAGCGCTTCGACGCCATCGTGCTCGACCCGCCCAAGCTGGCCCCCACGGTGGCGCAGGCGCCGCGCGCGACCCGCGCCTACAAGGACATCAACCGGCTCGCCCTGGGGCTGCTGCGCCCGGGAGGCTGGCTGTTCACGTTTTCCTGCTCGGGGGGCATCGACGCCGCCCTGTTCCAGAGCGTGGTGGCCGGCGCCGCCGTGGACGCCGGGCGCGACGCCGACATCGTGCAGCGCGTGGGGGCCGCTCCCGATCACCCGCTGCTGCTGAGCTTTCCCGAGGGGGAGTACCTGAAAGGGCTCTTGCTGCGCGCACGCTGAAGCGCGCTCCGGCTTACACTGGCGGATGGGCGCGCGCAGCCGCGCCCGGTGTCGCGGCCGGGCCGCGGCACGCCGTCCGCCATCCCCTCGCCAGCCCATCCCGCCATGTCGTCCGCACTCATCCCCGCCACCATCCTCACCGGCTTTCTCGGCAGCGGCAAGACCACGCTGCTCAAGCGCGTGCTCGGCGAGGCGCACGGCTCGCGCATCGCGGTGATCGAGAACGAGTTCGGCGAGGAGAACATCGACAACGAGATCCTCGTGCAGGAGCGCGAGGAACAGATCGTGCAGATGTCCAACGGCTGCATCTGCTGCACCATCCGCGACGACCTGCGCGCCACCCTCAGCGACCTGGCCCAGCGCCGGCGCCGCGGCGAGCTGATGTTCGACCGCGTGATCATCGAGACCACCGGCGTGGCCGACCCCGGCCCCGTGGCGCAGACCTTCTTCATGGACGACGACGTGGCCAGCCAGTACCTGCTGGACTCCATCGTCACCCTGGTGGACGCCGTGCACGCCCAGCAGCAGCTGGACCACCGCCTGGAAGCCCAGCGCCAGGTCGGATTCGCCGATCGCATCTTCATCTCCAAGTCCGATCTGGTCGACGCCGCCGCGCTGGCCGACCTGCAGCAGCGCCTGCGCCGCATGAACCCGCGTGCTCCGCAGACGCTGGTGCATTTCGGCGAGGTGCCCCTGAAGGAGGTGCTGGACCTGCGCGGCTTCAATCTCAACGCGCGCCTGGAGATCGACCCCGAGTTCCTGCGCGAGGAGGAACACGCGCACGACCACCACCATGGTCACGACCACGACCATGACCATGACCACGAGCATGGCCACGCCTGCGCCGAGGACCATGAGCACGGCCCCGAGTGCGCGCACCACCACCACCACGACGACGACGTCAAGTCCTTCGTGTTCCGCGCCAGCCAGCCTTTCGAGCCGGCCAAGCTGGAGGAGTTCCTCGGCACCATCGTGCAGATCTACGGCCCGCGCATGCTGCGCTACAAGGGCGTGCTGAACATGCGGGGCATCGATCGCAAGGTGGTGTTCCAGGGAGTGCACCAGCTCATGGGCAGCGACCTGGCGGCCGCCTGGGGCCCGCAGGAGGCGCGCGAGAGCCGCATCGTGTTCATCGGCATCGACCTGCCCCGCGACATCATCGAACAGGGCCTGCGCCAGTCGCTGGCGGCCTGAGGGCCGCGGGCGCCCGGCCGCCCGGGCCCGGAACGGGTGGGAAGCGGACACCGCGGCGGCTGCGCCTATAATCCGCCGGTTTTTGGTCTTCGCACCGGGCATGCCGGGGCGGCGCGGCCCTGGGAGGGGCAGGCCGCCTGACGCTGGAATCACGCTCCGGGTTGCATTCGAGCAACAGCCGCCTGCGGCAGGCAATGCCGCAGGTGCTACAAAGACCACAGGGGGATGAATCGTGGCCAAGAGCACACGCGCAGCACCCGCGGCAACCGGCGCGCGCGGCACGTCGGCGGCGCGCCGCCCATCCGGATCCGCCGCGGCGCGTGCGTCATCCGCTACCGCTACACTGCCGGCCGCGTCACTTCCCGAGCCCGCAGCGGGCAGCATTTCCGCATCGTCCAACGCAGCCACCGTCATGAGCACCGTCGCCCCCTCCACCGCACCGACCCACGCCGACCCCAAGCTGGCCAACGCCTGGAAGTCGAAGTCGCCCCAGGAACTGAGCGACGCCGAAGTGCTCGCGATGCCCGAGAGCGAATACATGAACCCGGCGCAGCTCGAGTTCTTCCGTCACCGCCTCGGCACCCTGCGCGCCGAGTTGCTGCGCAGCGCGGGCGAGACCACCGAACACCTGCGCGAGGACACCCTGCTCGTGCCCGATCCCGCCGACCGCGCCACCATCGAGGAAGAGCACGCGCTGGAACTGCGCGCGCGCGACCGCGAGCGCAAGCTGCTGAAGAAGGTCGAGCAGGCTCTGGCGCTGATCGACAGTGGCGAGTACGGCTGGTGCGAGGAAACCGGCGAGCCGATCGGCGTGCCGCGCTTGCTGGCACGGCCGACCGCCACGCTGTCGCTCGAAGCCCAGGAGCGGCGCGAATTGCGCCAGAAACTGTTCGGCGACTGATTGGCCGGCAATGCAGCCGGGCCTGTGTGGTTTTTT
>DAIDHU010000242.1 GCA_027451915.1 Thiomonas sp.
GGGCTGGCGCAAGGCCGCCAGCACCTCGCCGATGCGGCGCAGTTCGGCGGGGTCCGCCGCGCCCATGCCCAGCGCCACCCGGCGGGTGGTTCCGAACAGGTTGCCGAGCACCGGCATGGCATGCCCCACCGGGTTGCGGAACAGCAGCGCGGGCCCGCCCCGTTGCAACATGGCATCGCACACCGCGGTCATTTCCAGCCGGGGGTCCACCGATTGCGCAACCTCGATCAGGTCGTCCTGAGCTCGCAGGACATCCAGGAAATCCCTTAGATCGCGGTATTTCATATAACGGAAAGTTGGAAGTCCAAAGGGCTTATGAATTGACAGGATATAAGCAGGGTCTAAAATGGCAGCTGTTCTCGCACCGCCGATGGGTCCTGCTCGCTTGGGGTCAGGGCCTCCGCAGCAGCCTACGGGCTTCGCCTTGCGCGGGGCGTGCGATGGAATCGCCCCGGAACCGTCCCGGCCCCGAGCCCGGTGACGACGTGCCAGTCGCATCGTAGGCCAGGCACGCCCGCTTCGATGCGCCGGTTCCGGATCTGTGCCCGGTGGTGGCAACCGCGGCGCCGCTTGTCGGCCCCGCCTGCCCCGCCAATCGACACAGGAGAAGACGATGTCGCAAGACGCGCAAGTCCGGCTTCCGAGCTGGCGAAGCATTGGCGTGGAGGTCCTTCAGTGGACCCATAACACGCTGATGATGGTGGGTTTTTTCGTGGTGGCCGCGGGTGCCTATCTGTATCTGCACCCGCAATCGGTGCTGTCCCTGGAACGCAACGTCGTGCAATGGGTTTCCGCGCGCAGGGTGGCGATGCAGGAACTGCAGTCGCTGGGCCAGCGCGCCGCGGACATGGGGCCTGGCATTTCCACCGCCGACGCGGCGGTGCTCGAGCCCCAGCCCCTGCCACCGTTGCAGCCGGGGCAGCTGGCCGTGGCGGACTGGCTGGCACGGCGCTACAGCATCGCCCCCGCGGCGATGCGCGAGCTGGTGGCGGGCGCCTGGGCGGCCGGCCGCCAGGAGCACCTCGATCCGACCCTGATCCTGGCGGTGATGGCCGTGGAATCGTCCTTCAACCCCTATGCGCAAAGCGCGGTGGGCGCGACCGGCCTGATGCAGGTGATGGCCAAGGTGCACCGCGACAAGTTCGCTCCCTACGGCGGCGCGCGGGCCAGCCTCGATCCGCTGACCAACGTGCGCGTGGGAGCCGTGGTGCTGCGTGACGCCATCGACCGTGGCGGCTCGCTGCAGGCCGGGCTGCGCATGTACGTGGGGGCCTCCTCGGTGGCCAGCGAGGGCGGTTACGCGAGCAAGGTGCTGGCCGAGCAGGCGCGCCTGCAGCAGGTCCTCGCCTCGGTCAGGCAGCGCGCCCCGCGTGCCATCGTCTCGCGGGTGCAGACAGCCAGCAGCGAGCCGGTGCACCCGGCCTCGGCCACCTGAGCTTTCCGACCCTGGTGCCGGCGTGCCTTTCCGGGCTACGCCCGGCCAGGTCTCGGTTACCATATCCTGGTTGCGCGACTGGCGATGAGGCCCGGCAACGCCTGATCCGGCCTTCGGGCTGGCGCGGGCGTGGCCGCCACGGGTCGAGGTGCGACTGACCACCAGGAAGCGCAGCCGTTGCCGCCGTTCGCCTGGGCTCTACCAGGCCGCCGGGCCTCTTTCCGGGCCAGGGCGGCTGTTCCGTGCGCCTGTGCGCGCTTCGCTTCCCGGGAATCCTCCATGTTCGACCGCTCCATCGCCATTGCCCAGGCCGACCCCGAGCTTTGGGCCGCCATCCAGAACGAGAACCGCCGCCAGCACGAGCATCTGGAGCTCATCGCCTCCGAGAACTACGCCTCGCCCGCCGTCATGCAGGCGCAGGGCACGCAGCTGACCAACAAGTACGCCGAGGGCTATCCCGGGCGCCGCTATTACGGTGGCTGCGAATACGTGGATGTGGCCGAGAGCCTGGCCATCGAGCGGGTCAGGCAGCTGTTCGGCGCCGAGGCAGCCAACGTGCAGCCCCATTCGGGCGCGCAGGCCAATGAAGCGGTGTTCCTGGCCTTCCTCAACCCCGGCGACACCATCATGGGCCTGAGCCTGGCCGAAGGCGGGCACCTGACCCACGGCATGCCGCTGAACATGAGCGGCAAGTGGTTCAAGGTCGTGCCCTACGGCCTGGATGCCCAGGAGCGCATCGACTACGAGCAGATGCACCGCCTGGCGCTGGAGCACCGGCCCAAGCTGCTGATCGCGGGGGCTTCGGCGTACAGCCTGCACATCGATTTCGAGCGCTGCGCGAGCATCGCTCGCGAAGTCGGGGCGATTTTCATGGTCGACATGGCGCACTATGCGGGCCTGATCGCCGCCGGCGTCTATCCCAACCCCGTGCCCCATGCCGATGTGGTCACGTCGACCACCCACAAGACCCTGCGCGGTCCTCGGGGCGGCATCATCCTCATGAAATCCCAGCACGAGAAGGCCATCAACTCGGCCATCTTCCCCGGGCTTCAGGGCGGGCCCCTGATGCACGTGATCGCCGCCAAGGCGGTGGCGTTCCGCGAGGCGCTGGCGCCGGAGTTCAAGGTCTACCAGCAGCAGGTGGTGGCCAATGCCCGCGCCATGGCGGATGCGCTCGCCGCCCGCGGCCTGCGCATCGTCTCCGGCGGCACGCAAAGCCACCTGATGCTGGTCGACCTGCGCGCCAAGAACATCACCGGCAAGCTGGCCGAGTCCCTGCTGGGCCAGGCGCACATCACGGTGAACAAGAACGCCATCCCGAACGATCCCCAGAAGCCCATGGTGACCTCGGGCATTCGCGTGGGCACGCCGGCGATGACCACGCGCGGCTTCCGCGAGGCCGAGGTGGTGCGTACCGCGAACCTCATCGCCGACGTGCTGGAGGCGCCGGAGGACGCGGCCGTGCTCGAGCGCGTGCGCGCGCAGGTGCGCGAACTCGCGGACGCCTTCCCGGTGTACTCGCCGGGCAGCTGAAGTCGCGGGATCCGGGCGGCCGCGCCCCGGGGGGCGGGCCGCGCCAGGCGCCGGCGGCCCAGCCGCGCGCGCCGCGACGCTCCAT
>DAIDHU010000243.1 GCA_027451915.1 Thiomonas sp.
GGCGACAGCTGCACGCGCGTGCCGGCTGGCGCGCGCGCCTGCAGGCCTGGCGGGTGCGCAAGGCCCTGCCCTGGTACCTGGTGCTGGGCGCCGAGGGCTGCGGCAAGAGCTCCCTGCTCGCGGCCTCGAACCTGCGCCTGCTGCGCTGCGAGCGCGCGCAGGAGCCCGATGCGCGAGCCCTCGGCCTGGCCTGCTGGATCGGCGAGGGCGCGATTTTCGTGGAAAGCTCGGGCGCGGCTTCTCGCTCGGCCGACAGCGGCGATCCCGAGCGCCCAGGAGAGGCCTCGCCCCCGCCGGGCCAGCCCTCGCCCGTGCCGGCCCGGGCAGGCGCTGCCCCGCTCGGCTTGCCGGGCCCGCGCTGCCCGACGGACCAGCAGGCCTCGGATGAGGGCGCGCCCGCTGAGGCGCAGGCGCGCTGGAACGCCTTGCTGCAGGCCTTGCGCGGGCGCGGCGGCCTGCCCGCGCTGCACGGGGTGGTGCTGACCGTGGACATCCCGCTGTTGCTGCAAGGCGTCCCCGAGCGGCTGGCCGAGTCCGCCCTGTGCGCGCGCCGGCAACTGCTGCAGCTGCGCGCGGCGCTAGGCGCGCCGCTGCCCGTGCACCTCGTGCTGACCAAGGCCGACACCCTGCCGGGATTCGAGGAATTCTTCACCGCGCTCGACGCCCATGCCCGCCGACGGGATTCGCAGGGACTGTGGGGATTCCTCGCATCCGAAGCCGCCGATCCGGGCGCGGTGCTGCGCGAGGAGCTCGAACTGCTGCACCTGCGCCTGGAGCAACTGCTGCCGGCATGCCTCGAGCAGGAATTGTCGCTGCAGGCGCGATGCCGCATGTACGAGCTGGCGCATGCCTATGCCGAACTCGCCACGCGCCTGCGCGGCTGGGCCGAGACCGTGTTCGCCCCCTGGCCCGAGCTATCGCCCCCCGGGCGGCGCGGGCCCTCGCCGCGTCCGGCGGCTCGCTCGGCGGCCCCCGGGCTGCACGGCCTGTTCCTGGGGAGTTGCACCTCCTGCTGTGGCGAGCCCCCGCTTCCCTCCCAGCCCGGGCGCTTCGTATCCGGCATCCTGCGCGCCGTGCTGGCGGCCGACGTCGCATCGGGCCTGGCCCAGGCGCCGAGCCTGGCGCGGCGTCGCAGGCGGCGCGGGCTCGCAGTCGCCGCCTCGCTGCTGGCGGTCGCCGCGGCGTTTCGGATCCTGCAGGTCTCCCAGGAAAGGACCCGGCAGCAACTGCAGGCGCTGCGCCATGATGTCGGCGGCCTTCAGGCGCAGGCCGCAACGGCCCTGCTCCAGCCGCGGGACGCGCGGTCCTGGGAAGGCGTGCTGCGCGGCACCCAGGACCTGTTCGATGGGCTGCGGACCACGCGCGGCGCCTGGCCGCTGGGGGAGCCGGCGCTGTCCCCGCTGCGCGAGGCGACCCGGTCGCTGGCACTGCGCCTGCAGACGGCCCTGCTGCTGCCGCGCCTGGCCCGCCTCATGCGCGAGCATGTCCAGCAGTCCATGCAGCGCGACGACGTCCCCGAGGTGTTCGCCGCGCTGCGCAGCTATCTCCTGCTGCACGACCCCGAGCACTTCGAGGCGCCCGTGGTTCTCGCCTGGGCGCGCAAGCACGCGTCGATCGATCTGGTCGAGCGTGCGTTCGAGCACCCCGCGGGCCTGCTGCAGGACGCCACGGCGCTGGACGCGAGCCTGGTCCAGCGCGCGCGCGAGTGGCTGTTGCGTCGCGGCCGCGCGCAAAGGCTCTGGACCATCGTGCGCGAACAGATGCCCGCGAATCTCGAGCCCCCGGAGTATTCGCTGGCCCTGTGGCAGGGCCAGCGTGCCGAGCGCCCCTTTCGCCTGGCTTCGGGCCGCCCCCTGACGCGGGGTGTGCCGGGATGGTTCCGGCCCCAGGCTTGGGATCGGGTGGTGGCGCAGCGCCTCGCGGGGTGGGCCGCGGAGGCCGGCGCCGTCGATCGCAGGGTGCTGGGAGATGCCGCCGGCATCGCCTCCGACCAGGTCCTGGCCGAGGAGCTGCGCGACGCCTACTGGCGGGAATACGCCCGCCACTGGAGCGCCTTTCTCGCAGACATCCGGCCGCAGCCCATGCCCGGCGTGGAACCCGAGCTGCAGTACCTGCAGGCCATGGCCTCGGAGAGCTCCCCGCTGCTCGATCTGGCGCGCCAGGCATGGCGGGAACTGCAGCCCCTGCAGGCCGCGCAGGCCGCCGGATCCGACCCCGTGGCGGCCCGCCTGCTCGAGCTGCGTCCGCTGGCGGCCGCCGATGCCGATCCCGCGGCGCTGCAACGCCTGAGGGGCTGGCTGGACGACTACTACACGGCGGGCAGCGTGGCGGCGAGCGCTCTTCGTGCCGGCAGGCCGCCGGGCGCCGAGCTCGAACAGGCCAGCGCCAAGCTCCAGGCCGTCGCCGGCACGCTGCCGCTGCCGATCGGCCCGATCGTGCGAGGACTCGCGGACGACGCCATGACGAGCCTGCGCGGTGCCGGCGGTGCCATCGCGCAAGGCCAGGCCGCGCGCATGCACGCCCGCATCGTCGATGCGTTCCAGGAACAGGTGGCACAGCCTTGCGCGCGCACCCTGGGCAACCGCTTTCCCTTGCGACGCGACGGCGCGGACGCGGACCTGGAGGATTTCCGCGCCTTCTTCGCTCCCGGGGGCGCGGCGGACAGTTACTTCCGCAGCTATCTGCAGCCCTGGGTGGACACCTCGCGCCGCCCCTGGCGCTACCGCAGCGCAGCGGCGCCCGAGACGCCCGGGGCGCCTGAAGCCAGCGATGGCGCGGCTTCGTCCGGGGCGAGCTCTCCCGCAACGGGCCCCGTGGTCCGCGAACTGCTGGATCTGCTGCGCAGGCGAGGGCCGGACCCGGAGGCCTTCGCGCGCCTTGCCCAGGTGCGCAGCGCGCTGTGGCGCAACGGTGCGGGGCCCCAGTGGGACTTCGATCTCACGGTGCCCGAACTCGACACGCGGTGGGCCATGTTGCACCTGGACATCGACGGGCTTTCCATGCGCTACGCGCATGGCCCCGTACTCGCCTGGCATGCCTCGTGGCCCTCGCGGCATCCCGGAAGCGGCCATGTGCGCATGCGCCTCGAAGGCCTGGAAGCCGGGGATGCGCACGAGTACGGCGCGCAAGGCGCCTGGGCCTGGATGCACCTGCTGGCCCAAGGGCGCCGCCTGGGTGCCGCGCCGGGCGGCGGCCTCGACCTGGCCTACGGGGCCAAGGGGCGCCGCGCCGTGCTGCACCTGGCCGGGCCCGAGCCCAATCCCTGGAAGGCCGGTTTGCTGGAGGGACTGCAATGCCCCCGTTGAAGCCCCGATCCGCGCCGCCGTGGATGGCGTCGCTGGGCGAGCACGACGCGCAGGGTCTGTTCGACGCCCCCGCCCCATGCGCCGGATTCGCGCCACCGCCGTCCCCCGGCCCGATCCAGCACGGGCTCGAGCGCAGGATCGGCCCGCGGGCCCTGCCCGGCCTGTTCGACCGATTCCGCGGCCCCGACGCGCCGGCGCCGAGCTCCGCACGCGCTCACCGCGAGGCCCTGCGCGCGCTCGTGCTGGATGACCTGCGCGCCTTGTTCAACACGACCAGCCACGAACATCTGCTCGATCCCCTGCGCTTGCGCGCGGTGCTCGATTCCTGCTGGAACTACGGCCTGCGCTCCATTTCCGGCACCTTCGACGGCCCCAAGGCCTGGGAGGACATCGAAGCGGCGATTCGCACCGCGATCGAGCGCTTCGAGCCGCGCATCGTGCCAGGTTCCGTGGAGATCACGGGCCTGCAGGAATCGGGCGTGGCCAGGCACAACTTGCTGAGCTTCCAGATCCGCGGCTTGATTCGCGATCTGCCGCATGCCCTTCCCTTCGCGGCGCGCTCCACGATCGACCTCGAGACAAGGCGCGTCTGGCTGGAGGCGCGCCGGGGCGCCCCCGGGCACGAGCCGGATCCGGAGCAGGCCTGATGCATCCCCGCCTGCTCGAATACTTCAGCCAGGAACTGCTGTACATGCGCGAGGGCGCCGCCGAGTTCGCGCGCATGCACCCGGGCGCGGCGAGCCACCTGGGCATGGGCGCGCCAGAGGTCGCCGACCCCTACGTGGAGCGCCTGATCGAGGCCTTTTGCCTGCTCTGCGCGCGCACCCGCATCAAGCTCGACGCGGAGTTCCCGCGCTTTGCGAATCGCCTGCTGGAAGTCCTGCATCCCCATTTCCTGGCGCCCATGCCCGCCATGGGCGTGGCGAGGCTGCGCCCACGGGCGGACGACCGGGCCCTCCTGGCGGGCTCCGTCGTTCCCGCCGAGACTCGACTCTGGAGCACCCTCGACTCTCCGGCCGAGACCCCGGTCGAATGGCGCAGCAAAAGCGACGTGACCCTCTGGCCCCTGGAGATCGCCGAAGCCCGTCTCGAAGCCGGCGTGCCCGAGTTGGGGCGCATGGCGGGCGGCCTGCCCGCGCAGGCGCGCCCGCGCGGATGCCTGCGCCTGCGCCTGCGCGCGCTCGAGCCCTGGCGCCTGCAGGACCTGCGCGGCCTGGACAGCCTGCGCATCCATCTCGCCGGAGATGTGACGATGGGCTCGCGCCTGTTCGAGCTGTTGCACCGCGGTTTCGTGGCCTGTGGGGTGGGGCTTGCAAGCGGGGATCGGGCTGCGCGCGAACCCAGGCGGGTGGCCGGCGAGGCGCTGGTCTATGAAGGCATGCATCCGCAGCGGGGTCTGCTGCCGCTGCGCTACAACACCCTGCGCGCCCACAATCTGCTGCAGGAGTATTTCCACGCACCCCAGTGTCTGTACGAGTTCACGCTTCGCGGCCTCGCCGCGGCGCTCGCGGGACTCGAGGGCCAGGCCGTCGACCTGTACCTGCTGCTGGACGATGCCCCGCCCGATCTGTGCGCATGGGTGGACGCCACGAGCCTGGCGCTGTTCTGCACCCCGGTGGTCAATCTGTACGAAGCCCGCACGGATCGCGTGCATCTGACCGAGGAGCGCTGCGAATACCAGATCCTCGGCGATCGTTCCCGGCCCCTGGACCACGAGGTCTGGGCCGTGGACGAATTGCAGGGCCACCGGCCCGGAAGCGTGGAGACCCTCTGCT
>DAIDHU010000244.1 GCA_027451915.1 Thiomonas sp.
TCCGCAACCAGCTGCTGATCGACATCACCCGCGACGGCCTGCGCATCCAGGTGGTCGACAGCGACAAGCGTCCCATGTTCGGCCTGGGTGGCGCGCAGCTGCAAAGCTATGCCCAGGCCATTTTCCACGACATCGCGCCCACCCTCAACAGCCTGCCCAATTCGATCAGCATCACCGGCCATACCGACGCGCTGAACTACCAGAACCAGGGCAAGGGCTACAGCAACTACAATCTGTCGGCGGATCGCGCCAACGCGGTGCGGCAGGTGCTGGTGCAGTCCGGGCTGGACGAGGCCAAGGTGCTGCGGGTGGTCGGCATGGGCTCCGCGGCGCCTTTCGATCCCGCGAACCCGAATTCCCCGCTCAACCGACGCGTGAGCATCCTGGTGTTGACCAAGGCGGCCAGCGCGCGCATCCTCAGGGAGCAGGGCGCCGAGCAGACGGCCTCGAGCTCCGGCCAGGCGAATGCCCAGCTGGGGGCTTCCAGCCCGCCGGGGCCGGCGGCTTCCGGGCCCTCGGGGGCAGGCGCGGCCAAGGCGGCGCCTGGCGCTCCCGCGCCGAAGGGGGCGGTGCCCGCGGCCGTGTCGGGGCCGCCGCCCCTGCATGTGGGTCCGGCCTTGCTCCCGCAAGGGGCTTTGCCGAAAATTTCGACCAAACCGTGAATTTGTTCCTCAAGTTCTCGCACTGCGTGCCGTAACCCCCTTCAGCAGGAGAGAATCTGGCGATCATGAACCCGATCCAGCATACCTACACCCCGACGACAGGCGACAGCGCGCAGCGCGTCGAGCTGCCGGCCCAGCAGGTGCAGGCCGGCCGCAGCCCCTCGTCTTCGCAGGGTCCGGCCACCTCGGGCGCCGGCGCGGGGGATACGGTGTCGATTTCCGAATCCGCGCGCCAGTTGCTGCAAACGGGGGCCTCGCAGGGGGCCTCGGCGTCCACGCAGCGCCTGAGCTCGCTGCGCCAGGCCATCGCCTCGGGCAGCTACACGGTGGACGCGCGCCAGATCGCCCAGGGCTTGCTGCGCGACAGCCGCGCGCTCGCCCAGGCCGGCGCCGGCAACTCCGGCGGCGGCGCCTGAATTCCTTCGCGATGAGCTCCGCGCAGCCGGATGGCGCGGGCCCCGAGGGGGCCGGCGCGCAACTTCCCGCGCTGCTCGAGCAGCTCGGCGAGCTCCTGCAATCCGAGCTGGACGCCCTGGTGCAGTCCCACGACCCCTCCCGCATCGAGCAGATGGCCGAGCGCAAGCGCGAATTGTGCGAGCGCATCGAGAGCCTGCAGCGCGAGCTTCCCGAGCCGGATCCGGCGCGGGCGCAGCGCCTGCGCGAACTGGCGCTGGCGGTCGCGCAGGCCAACCAGCGCAACGGCGCCGTGGTGGCCGCTTTGATCCGCAACACGCGCGGCGCGCTGGACATCCTGCGTTCGATCCCCGCGGGCGAATCCGCGGCGGTGTACGGCCCTCGCGGGCAGACCCTCGGCGCCGGCAAGGCCAAGCCACTGGGAAGCGCCTGAAGGCGCCCCCGGCCCGGCGATTCATCGGACATGCTCATCCTCAGCCGTCGCAGCGGAGAGGCCATCCGGATCGGCACGGACATCCGCATCGTGGTCGTGCAGCTCGGAGGGGGCAAGGTGCGCCTGGGCATCGACGGACCGCGCGAACTGCGCATCCTGCGCGAGGAGCTCTACGAGATGGTGGCCGGGCTGAACCAGCAGGCCCAGGCCGCCGATCCCGGAGCGCTGGAGAGGTGGCTGGAGCAGCCGCCCGCGGCGCCGAAGGAGTCGACCTGATGACCGTGCACGCGACCCGGCTGGGCCTGGTCGAGGTCGCCGACTCGCAGCGCTGGACCTGCTCCCTTCCCCTGGCGGGCTTCGAGGATCTGCGCGAATTCGTGCTGATGCACGTTCCCGCGCAGGGGCCCTTCCTGTGGCTGCAGTCCCTGGAATTGCCCGAGCTGGCCTTCGTGCTGTGCGATGCGGCCTGTTTCGGGCTGCGCTACGCGGCGGGAGCGGAGTACGAGCCGGAACTGTACCTGGCGCCGCCCTGTGTGCTGGTGATGTTGCCGCAGCAGCCCGGCGAGCCGCTGCGCGTGCACCGGCAGGCGCCGGTGCTGTTCGACGTGCACGCCGGCACCCTGCGCCAACAGGTGTTCGAGCCCGAGCATGTGACGGGCGAGGGCGCCTGGGTGGGGCCGGCAGCCTGCGCGCCGGTGAACGCGGCCTGGGCCGAGCGCATTATTTCGGTGCAGCCCCGCTAGCAGCCCCCGAGCGCGGCCTCACAGGCGCCCGTCGCGCAGCAGTTCGCGGTCGCGGCGCTGCACGTAGCGCTGCAGCAGCCGCTGCTGGGGCATGGACAGTTGCTGCAGCGACAGGCCGACCAGGCGGGCGGCGGCTTCGCCCGCCGCGGCGCGCAGCACGCGCACGAAGCGAAGCTGCGCGGCGCACTCGATGGCCTGGCCCTCCAGATCGAATCGAAGGCGCTCGATCCACTCATTGCCCGCCAGGTCGAAGTCGCCCGGCGCCAAGGCGCGCACGCGCATGCCGCTGGCGCTCAGGTCCAGGCACTCGGCCTGCAGGCTGCGGGCGCCGCGGCGGAACATTTCCAGTCCCGACACGTCGCCGGGCCGCACGGGCACGCGGTAGTTGGCGCGGCGCTGCAACTGGTACAAGGCGTGCGGCCAGCGCAGGCGCAAGGCCCCGTAGCCTTCCCAGTCCTGCCGGCGCTCGAGGGTGCAGCGCAGGCCGACGAACATGCCGCCGGCCCGCCCCAGGCACAGCACCTCCTCCCCGGCCGGCATGGCGGCCCGGCGCGGCGGGTTGAGCTCGTCGATGATCAGGAACTGCTCGTCGGGGTCCACGTGCAGCAGCATGGACAGGTGCTCGGGCTCCTCGCCGGGCAGGATCACGCCCAGGAACTCGCGCGCGCGTTGCAGGCGCTCGAGAGTGTGGCGGGCGCGCGCCGCCACGCGGAACCCGTCCTGGAACAGGGTGTTGACGATCTCTCGAATGCGCTATGGGGTCCTTGCCGGCCGGGCGCCTTCGGAGCCGGGCGCGCGCAAGCGCTTGCCCGGATCTCAGAGCCCCAGGTTCTCCGCCCAGGCCAGGGCTTCCAGGTGGGCCAGGGCGACGGCGCGCTGGCTCAGGCCCAGCAGGCCGGCATGCAGGTCGATCTCGTCCCAGTCCT
>DAIDHU010000245.1 GCA_027451915.1 Thiomonas sp.
AATTTGTCCGACTCCTCGGTGAACTGCTTGTCGGCCTGCTGCTTGCGCAGCGCGGTGTCGATCTCGGCCCGGGCCTGCGCCAGGGTCTTGGTCTCGGCGGGGCGGATGCCGGTGAGCTCCACGACGTGGAAGCCGAACTGCGAACGCACCGGGCCTGCGATGTCGCCGACCTTGTGCAGGGCGAACACGGCGTCCGACACCGGCTTGACCATGGCGTCGGGGGTGAACCAGCCCAGGTCGCCGCCGGAAGTCGCGGTACCGGGGTCCTGCGAGTCCTTGCGCGCCAGCTGGGCGAACTCCGCGGGGTCCTTGCGCAGTTGCGCGGCGATGGCCTCGGCCTTGGCCTGGGCCTGCGCCACCTCGGCCGGCGTGGCCTTGGGCGGCAGGGTGATCAGGATGTGGCTGGCGCGGCGCTGCTCGGGGCTGTTGAACTCGGCCTTGTGGGCGTCGTAATAGGCCTGCTCCTGCTGCGGCGTGACCTGCACCCCGGCTTCGAGCTGGGCGGCGCTGAACACCACGTACTGGATGGTGGCCTTCTCGGGCACGCGGAACTCGTCCGGATGGGACTTGTAGTAGGCCTGCACCTGCGCGGCATCGGGGTTCAGGTCCTTCTCGTAATCAGCCGCCTGGAACCGGGCCAGTCGCACGCTGCGGGTCTGGGTGCGCCAGTCGATCAGCTGCGCCGCTACCGCGCGGCTGCCCAGCGCGTTGTCGGCCAGCCCGCCCTGCGCCTGCTGCAGCAGCAGCTGGGCGCGCACGCTGGCCTCGAACTGGCCGGTGGTCATGCCCTGTTCCTGGATCAGCTTGCGGAAGGCGGCGACGTCGAAGGTACCGTCCTTGTTGCGAAGCGCGGCAACCTGGGGGATCTGCAGGATCGCCTGCTGCAGTGCGCTGTCGTCGACCTGCAGGTGCTGCTTGTTCACCGCGACCTGCAGCAGGGCTTCGCGCACCATGGCGTCAAGGGTGCGCATGCGCATCTGCGGCGTGTCCAGCGCGGCGGCGTCGGCGTTGCCGCCCAGCGCCTGCTGCATGCGCGCCACCTGGTCTCGCTCGGCCGCGTCGAGCTGTTCCCGGGAGATCGGGATGCCGTCGACCTTGGCCGCGAGGTTGCCGTCGCCCGTGAAATGGTTGTAGCCCTGGATGCCGAACAGCACGAAGGAAGGGAAGATCAGCAGGAACAGCACGACCTGCAGGAGCTTGTTGTGCTTGCGGACGAATTCGAACATGGCGGCTGGTGGCAGTTCCGGCTCGGTGGCCGGGCGCACGGGAAGCGGAATCGGGAGGCACCAAAACAAAAGGCGAACCGAGGTTCGCCTTCGTGTGCCCCAGCGTGGGGCGCGGCCTGCGGGTGGTGGGTGCTGAGGGGTTCGAACCCCCGACCTACGCCTTGTAAGGGCGCCGCTCTACCAACTGAGCTAAGCACCCGAACGTGCTCCGGCAAACCGCGCGAGCCTGGCGCGCAGTTTAGTGCATCAGTTCAGCGCGTCCTTCAGGCCCTTGCCGGCGCGGAACTTGGGCACCTTGGCGGCCTTGATCTTGATGGTCGCGCCGGTGCGGGGGTTGCGGCCGGTACGCGCCGGACGCTTGGTCACGGCGAAGGTGCCGAAACCGATCAGGGTAACGCTGCCGCCCTTCTTCAGGGTGACCTTGACGCCTTCGATCATCGAATCCAGGGCGCGTGCGGCCGCGGCCTTGGAAATATCGCTCTTTTTCGCGATGTGTTCGATCAGTTCTGTTTTATTCACTCTGGCCCCCTGCATGAGGATGGTGTGGTTGAACGAGTTGACGACGACACGACGCCACGGCCTTTGCGCCCGCCCGCGGACACGTCGCGATG
>DAIDHU010000246.1 GCA_027451915.1 Thiomonas sp.
ACCGGGAATTGTTCGAGGAGGTCGGGCTGCGACCCTCCCACGTGCACGTTCTCGGGCGCACCCGCAACTGGTTGCGCTACGAGGTCCCCCAGCAGTACCTGCGCCGCGATCACCGCGGCATCTACAAGGGGCAGAAGCAGATCTGGTTCCTGCTCCGCCTCACCGGGCGCGACAGCGACGTCTGCTTGCGCGCCACCGACCATCCCGAGTTCGATGCATGGCGTTGGAACGATTACTGGGTCGCGCTGGACAGCGTGATCGAATTCAAGCGCGAGGTCTACCAGCAGGCGCTGAGCGAACTGGCGCACCTGCTTCCGCGCACGGAGCCGCGCACCCGCTTCCTGCGCGCGCATGTTCGGCATCAGCGTCACCAGCCCTTGCCTTCCCCGATGCCCGTCGAGGCCAGCGGCGAATGAGGGCCGTGGCCGCCAAGGGTGCCGGGCTCTGCGCCGCGCTGGCCTGCCTGCTCGGCGCGGCGCCGCCCGCCTCGGCCCAGGATTCCCCCGGTGCCATCGAGGGCCTTCCGGCGCAGGCGCCGCGGGCCAGCACGGGCGCCGTCGTGCATTGGCCCTCCCAGGTGCCCGCGGACGACACCGGTCTGGTGGACGTGCCGCTGCCCTCGGCCTCCGGGCAGATGCGCTTCATGATCGATCCTGCCAGCGTCAGCCGTCCGGCGATCGATCTGGTGCGCTACACCCTGGTCGCGCGCAGCCGCTCGGGCTATCGCAACATCAGCTACGAAGGCCTGAACTGCGCGGACAACACCTGGCACATCTACGCCACCTGGGACGCCGGCGCCAAGCGCTGGGTTCCCAACGGCGACAAGGCGTGGATCCGGGCCAACGTGGTGTCCAACTCCGACGTGCACGGCGTGCTCGACCGCAACTACTGGTGCAAGGGCGCGATGGCGGCCGGCGATCCCGGCGAATTGATGCGGCGCCTGCGCAGCGGCTTGCAGCCCTACTTCGTGGCGCACTGACCCGGGCGGTGCCGGACACGCTCCGGCGCCGGGTCGCCCGAGCCCCTCAGCCCTGCGCCTGGCGCAGCACCAGGTTGTCGCGGTGGATCAGCTCGGGCTGCTCGATGAATCCCAGGATGGAGACGATCTGCGCGGTCGGCGCGCGGCGGATCAGGCGCGCCTCGGCGGCCGCGTAATTGCTCAGGCCGCGCGCGATTTCCGCGCCCTGCTGGTCGAGCACCGCGATCACGTCGCCGCGCTCGAATTCACCCGCCACCTCGACCACGCCCACCGGCAGCAGGCTGGCGCCGCCTTCACGCAGGCGCCTGGCGGCGCCGTCGTCCACGGTCACGCGGCCGCCGACCTGCAGATGATCGGCCATCCACTGCTTGCGGGCGGCCAGCTTGCCGGCGCCCGCGTGCAGGCAGCTGCCGATGGACTCGCCCTCGGCCAGGCGCAGCAGCACCCGCGGCTCGCGCCCGCTGGCGATCACCGTGTGCGCGCCGCTGCGCGCCGCGCGCTGCGCGGCCAGCACCTTGGTGAGCATGCCGCCCTTGCCGATGGAGCTGCCCGCGCCGCCGGCCATCGCCGCCAGCGAGGGGTCGTCGGCGCGCGCATCGCGCACCAGAGTGGCCGCCGGGTCCTTGCGGGGGTCGGCCGAGTACAGGCCGGTCTGATCGGTGAGGATGATCAGCGCGTCGGCCTCCACCAGGTTGGTCACCAGGGCGCCCAGGGTGTCGTTGTCGCCGACCTTGATCTCGTCGGTGACCACCGTGTCGTTCTCGTTGATCACCGGCACCACCTGGTGCGCCAGCAGGGTGAGCAGGGCGCTGCGCGCGTTCAGGTAGCGCCTGCGGTTGGCCAGGTCGGCATGGGTGAGCAGGATCTGCGCGCAATGCCGGCCGCGCGCGCTGAAGGCCGTCTCGTAGGCCTGGGCCAGCCCCATCTGGCCCACCGCGGCGGCCGCTTGCAGTTGCGGGATCTCGCTGGGGCGACGGCTCCAGCCCAGTCGCTTCATGCCCTCGGCGATGGCGCCGCTGGACACGAGGATGACTTCCTTGCCCATCGCGTGCAGTCCCGCGATCTGCTCCACCCAGCGGGCGACCGCCGCGTGGTCGATGCCGCGGCCCTCGTCGGTCACCAGGCTGGAGCCGACCTTGATCACCAGGCGGCGCGCCTGGGCGAGCACGGCGCTGGGCTCAGGATTCGTCGAGGGGGTCATGGACGGCAAAGCGCGGATCCTGCGGGTCGACCGCCGCCTCGCCGTCCTGCGCCTGCGGGCGCAAGGCCTGGTCGATGTCGCGCAGCAGAGGCTCCAGGCCCGCGCGCGTCAACGCGGAGATCGCGTACATCGGCCCCTTGTAGCGCAGCCGGCGGCGAATCTCCGCGACGCGCTCGGCGCCTTGCTGCTCGTCGAGCATGTCGAGCTTGTTGAGTACCAGCCAGCGCGGCTTGGCGGCGAGTTCGGGGTCGTACTTCTTCAGTTCGGCCACCACGCTGCGCGCGTCGCGCACCGGGTCGGCCTCGGGGTCGGGCGGGACGACGTCCACCAGATGCAGCAGCAGGCGCGTGCGCTGCAGGTGGCGCAGGAACTGGTGGCCCAGCCCCGCGCCCTCGGCGGCACCTTCGATCAGGCCCGGGATGTCGGCCACGACGAAGCTGCGCCCGGGGCCCACGCGCACCACGCCCAGCTGCGGATGCAGGGTCGTGAAGGGGTAGTCGGCGATTTTCGGGCGCGCATTCGACACCGAGGCGATGAAGGTGCTCTTGCCGGCGTTGGGCAGGCCCAGCAGGCCCACGTCGGCCAGCACCTTGAGCTCGAGTTGCAGCCTTCGCTGCTCGCCCGGCTGCCCCGGGGTGCTCTGGCGCGGCGCGCGATTGGTGCTGGACTTGAAACGCAGGTTGCCCAGGCCGCCGCTGCCGCCCTGCGCCAGCACCACGCGCTGGCCGGGGGCGGCCAGGTCGGCCAGCACCTCGCCGGTGGTTTCGTCGCGCACCAGCGTGCCCACGGGCACGCGCAGCACCATGTCGTCGCCGGCGGCGCCGAACTGGTCCGCGCCGCGCCCGTGCTCGCCGTTGCGGGCGCGATGCAGGCGCTGGTAGCGGAAATCGATCAGGGTGTTGAGGTTCGGGTCGGCCTCGGCGTAGATATGGCCGCCACGGCCCCCGTCACCCCCGTCGGGCCCGCCGAAGGGAATGAACTTCTCGCGGCGGAACGACATGCAGCCGTTGCCGCCGTTGCCCGCGAATACCTCGATGTGCGCTTCGTCTACGAATTTCACGGCAGGCTGGCGCTGGGATTCGAACGGGAGGAAAAACCGATGCCGGCAGGCGCTTGCGCGCGCTGCCGGCACGCTGCCGGCTTCAGGCCTGCTCGGCCTGCGGCGCGACGTTCACGTAGTGACGGTCGAAAGCGCCCTTGCGTGCGAAGTTCACCTTGCCGTCCACCAGCGCGAACAGCGTGTGGTCCTTGCCCACGCCGACGTTGGTGCCCGGATGGAAGCGCGTGCCGCGCTGGCGCACGATGATCGAGCCGGCCGAGATGGCCTGGCCGCCGAACACCTTGACGCCCAGTCGCTTGGCCTCGGAATCGCGGCCGTTACGCGTGGAGCCGCCGCCCTTTTTCTGTGCCATTTCCTATGCTCCTCAAGCAGCGATGCTCTCGATGTGCAACTCGGTGAAATTCTGCCGGTGGCCCTGGTGCTTCTGGTAGTGCTTGCGACGACGCATCTTGAAAATGCGAACCTTCTCGCCACGACCGTGCGCCAGAACCTTGGCCTTCACCGCGGCCCCCGCAAGCAGCGGGGTCCCGAGCCGGGTGTCGGCGCCGTCGAACACGGCGAGCACCTGGTCGAGCACGATGTCCTGGCCAACGTCTGCGGCAATCTGTTCTACCTTGATCTTGTCGCCGGCAGCGACCTTGTACTGCTTGCCGCCGGTT